>JAZLCO010000049.1:0-6205 GCA_045614225.1 Eggerthellaceae bacterium
TCATGCCGTACACGTACACATTCAACGAGATGACCAGTGAGAACGCGAGCAGCGCTATGAAGCTGGCGCTTTTGCGGGCCGTGGAGGCGTCGACGCCTTCAAGCTCGTAGGAGGCGCTGTCCTCGGCAGCGGGATCGTAGCCGTAGGGCACGCGCCCCACCACGGCGGGACGGTCCTTCAACACGAAGAGCGTGCAGGGCAAGCCGAACAGACAGGTGAGCAGTGCGAAAACCAGATAGGTGGCCCGCCATCCGATGTTTGCGATGAGCGCGCCGCCGACCGTTGCCCACAGCATCCCGCCCACGCCCGTGAAAGCCATGATGATGCCGATGAAGAAGCCCGACCGTTTCGAGAACCAGCGGTTGACCAGTATGGGCGGCGCAAGGTACACGCACGACGTCAGGCCGAAGCCCATGACGAACGCCAACGCCAGAAACTGCCAATCGGCCTGCACGAACGACAACCCGACGAAGCAGGCGGCTATTGTCGCGATGCTCGCCGTCATGATGATCCGGCAATCGATGCGGTTGAACAGCTTTCCAAAAGGCGTGAGGACCAGGATCATGCTGATGGAAAAGGCGGCCAGGAAATAGCTGAGCGTTGCCGGGCTCGTGCCGATGTCCGCCGCCACCGGAGTATAGAAAATGCCCGCACAACTCAGGCAAAACGACACGGGCCCGAAATTGATCAGGCAAAGCGCCGCCACAATCAAGTATTCGTACGGAAACCCAGCTTGCCTCGAGATGCCCATTGCCTACACACGCCTTCTTTCGAATCGACTCAAGCCAATTGTATCCAATGGGAAAGCGCCAGGCTGTTGAAGTCACCCGATGAACGGGAGTTAGGCGAGCGGAACGCGCAGCAGGGCGCGTGTGTCGGAAGGACGGAAGCCATAACGCCGACCAGCTTCGAATGCGCCGTGCCCGACGCAATAGCCGTGGGCTTGGCGTGGCTTTATGCTGGCATTTTCTCAATCAAAATCTGCACCGCCCATGCGTACCCCCAATCTCAGCTTGAATCAAATACCTCACGTAAACCCATTGCCGATATTACGCTCTACCCCACGCGCCCATTGGGCAATGAGACAGCTGAGCTTGGAGAAACCCCGGACTGTACCGGGAGTCCTGTGTCAAGAGAACCGTCCCCCTGACACACTCGTCTCCGCTTCGTAATCGGAACGAATCAGAGTGACCTTTTCGCCATACCTGGTAAAGGCGTCGATGTAGTAGCGGTTGTCCGCCTTCAGCGAGTCGCGCGTGCACCCTGAATCGTCAAGCCTCTTCTCTATGTCGGAGCCGTGCGAGCGAATCTCGTCGAAGTGCGTGTCGATGTATTCGTCGGACATGGCCAGGCAGACGAACCTGATGTGCTGCAGGTATCGCTCGTCGAAGTCGGATCTCCACCAGGGCGGGATGTAGCAGCCCTCGACGATGAGGTTCTGCCCGTTCTCGATAGCGGTTTTCACCATCTCCCGCACGATTGGCCAGAGATATTCCGTGAGTTCTTCGTCGTCCTCGGGCGTGAGGCTGGTGTTACCGCTGCGGATAAGCCCCATCTTCAAGTGGTCGATGGAGAGGTAAGGGTAGCCATATTCCTCGAGCATGCGCTGCGCCAGGAGCGTCTTCCCCGTGTGCGACGCGCCGGTAATCAAGATGATCATAGCCTGACCCCGTTCTTCATCTGGCACGTCCTCCTACGTTTGCTGGAGCCGCTTCTTTTCCCGTCATCCTACGTTAAACGCATTGTACACACTGGCAGCCCGCTAGATCAGCACGCCCTCGCAGTGGTCGATCTCGTGCTGGATGGCCTGTGCCACACGCCCGGAGAACGACGCGCTGCACGGCTTAAGGTCGAGGTCTTCGTACTCGACGTCGATGCGCTCGAAGCGCACGGCCTCGCGTAGGCCCTCGATCGACAGGCAGCCCTCTTGTGCGCGGTACTCCCCTTCCGTGCGCACGATGCGCGGGTTCAGCATGGGAAGGACCGACCCGTCCGCATCGAGCACGGCGATGATGCGCTTGCGCTCGCCAATCATGTTCGCCGCCATGCCCACGCAGCCGTCGCGGTGCGCCTCGAGCGTGTCGATGAGGTCGAGCGCGATGGCGAGGTCGTCAGCAGTCGCCTGCTCGCTCGGCTGGCGCAGGAAGAACTTCTTGGTCATTATGGGTCGGATCATCGGGGCTCCTTGGGTGAGTGCGATGAGTTTGTAGGGGTCAATTGTAAATGAATAAATGAAACGGTCTTCCTGCGGATACTTTTCCCTCGTCGGCCAAGCTCATGTCATCGTCCTCTCGGCAGAGAAGGTGAAGCGCGGAAAGCATTGCCCTGTGTCACGATTACGCCCTTGCCTTAGAATGTGCGCATACATCAAATCAGGCTATCGGAGGCTGTCATGGTGGATTACGGGCTGAAGGACAAGGTCGCAATCGTCACGGGCGCAAACAACCCGCAGGGAATCGGCGCGGCGACAGCCATAGCCCTTGCCCGCGAAGGCGCGAAAGTCGTCCTGACATACAAGAAGGTCCCACGCGATTACGACGAGGGTAAGGCGGGCGAAAACGGGGTCGACCGCTATTACAGGGCCAACGCGGGCGATGCTTCGGAAGTGGAAGAGAAGCTCGGCGAGCTGAACGCGCAGTATCTCGTGTTGGAGAAGGACATCTCGGACGAGGGCCAGGTAAGGGAGATCTTCGACGCGGCGATCGAGCGCTTCGGGCACGTCGACATCCTCGTGAACAACGCCGCGACCGACGACGAGACCGGCAAGGACACCATAGAGGCCATAACCCGCGAGGTCATCGACGACACCTTCGCCGTCAACGTGCGGGGAAGCCTGCTCATGACGGCAGAGTTCGTGAGACGCCGTGGCGACTACGGGCGGATAATCAACCTCTCGACCGACTCCGCCCAGGTCTTTGCTGGACAGATAACCTACGGCGCGAGCAAGGCGACCCTGGAGGCCTTGACGCGCAGCGTGGCCATGGAGGTCGGGAAGTACGGCATAACGGTGAACAGCGTTGCACCGGGACCCACGCAGACGGGGTGGATCGACGAGGAGCTCGAAGAGGCCGTCCTTCCGCTGATTCCCATGGGAAAGCTGATCCAGCCGGAAGACATCGCCAACACGATAATCTTCCTCGCGAGCGAGCAGGCAAGGATGATAACGGGCCAGGTCGTCAAGGTGTCAGGCGGCCACGCGCTGTAGCCTCGCGTCACGGCCTCGACCATGCCTTAGACTGTGGGGCGTGTGGCAAAACGGGATTTAACGGGGGGGAGCATGGGCTACAGAGAAGAAGCAATCGAATGCGTCAGGGACTCCGTTCTCCCAATGCAAAAGCAGCTGTACGAAAAGCACGGCGGCGACTTCGACAGGATCTACACCGAAGAGTACAACAACACATCCTACATGGGAGAGGTCATCGTACCCGAGAGGGAGTACGAGCTGAGCTACCTGGAATGCACGTGCGAGAAGGTGAAGTCTGGGCTGAGGAGCGACCCCGAACAATGCGAATGCTCGCGTCAGAGCGTCTTGTATATTCTGTCGCAGCTTGAACCGAAGAGTGAATTCGACGTCCGGATAGTCGATACGATTCTCAGGGGCAGCGACCGCTGCACTTTCAGGATAAAGAGGTCGCCCGCGTAGTAGGACACCCGTCACGGCATCATGAATTGCATCAGTGAGATGGTCATTCTTTACCGATAGCACGCGGTATGGGATCATAGCTGCATCGGAATGAAAGCTTTTTTCAACTGTCATCCCGTTGGCTGGCAGAGCACATCAAGGGTGCAAAAACAGATAGACGCCTGATACGATCAAACCGCCTTCTCTGAATATCAAGCCCTACAGTGCAACCAGTCCTAAAGGCTCGCAGACGTTGTTATCGGGGAAATAGTCATCGTGAAAAAGAACACCAGATGTCTCTACACAAACAGCTTCGAAGCCTTTCTCCAAGAAAGCAAAGAAGCGATATTCGGTACGCTTTGCGATAACTATCACGGTGATGCGCTAACCACAACTCGAGAAGCGTGGATGGGCGAAATCGAATTACTCCAAAACGCCCTTGTCCCTTGGAGGGAGTCCGATGGTCGAATAGTCTTCGAGTTTGACATCCCTCGCCTTGGCAAGCGCATCGACGTAGTGCTCTTACTGAACGGAATCGTGTTCTGCCTTGAATTCAAGGTCGGGCAGTCTAGCATTCTCGAAAGCGATCTCGACCAAGTGCTCGACTACGCCTTGGACCTGAAAAACTTCCATAAGTTCAGCGAGGACAAGCTGATCGTTCCCATCCTCGTTTCAACGAAGCACCATGGCGCCTCGATCTTGATCCAACAATCTGTCTACGATGACAGGGTGGTAAACCCCCTCGTCGCGGGGGCGGATTGCATTCAGGATCTGATACGCGAAATAGTCGACCAATATCCTCATGAGAATCCAGTCGACGAAAACTGGATCATCAGCCCGTATGCACCGACGCCCACGATTATCGAGGCAGCGCGCACGCTCTACGAGAGTCATTCAGTAGAAGACATCACAAGACATGAAGCAGACCAGGTTTCCACAGATCGCACCATCGCGTACATCTTGGAAGTAATCCAGAAAAGCAAGGCGAATGGCGACAAGAGCATTTGCTTCGTGACAGGAGTTCCTGGCGCCGGCAAAACGCTCGTCGGTCTCGAAGTCGCTGTAAAGCAAACCTATCAAGGCCTCGATATTCCCGTTGAAGACGAAAACGCGGTATACCTTTCGGGCAACGGGCCATTGGTCGCAGTGCTAACCGAAGCGCTTGCAAGGGACAACTACGAAAAATGCAAGGCGCGCGGCGAATCCAAGAAGAAGACCGACGCCAAGCGAGAAGTGGGCAAATTCATCCAGATCATCCACCGTTACCGCGACAATATGCTGGCAAAGATTAAAAATCCCGTAGAAAACGGCATACTCGAAATCGACCCGGAGAAAGCCGTGAAGCAAGCCGCTACAGGATATGGCGAAGTGGAACATGTCGCGATCTTCGACGAAGCGCAGCGTTCGTGGACGCACGAACGACTGGCAAACTACCTCAAACGCGGTGGAACCTACGGCAACAAGCTGAAGGTGCCTAATTTCCCGATCTCCGAAGCCGCTTTTCTAATCTGGTCCCTTGACCAGCGAGAGGATTGGGCAACCATCGTGTGCCTTGTTGGCGGAGGTCAGGAAATCCACACGGGAGAAGCTGGAATAACTGAATGGATTAATGCGCTCAACGATATCTATACACATTGGAAGGTCTACATCTCGCCACAGTTGACCGAGCCAGAATACGCAGAAGGCAGGGTCAGCGAGTTGCTGGAGAAGAACAAAAACGTCACCTATTCCGATCATCTGCATCTGAGCGTTTCGCTGAGATCCTATCGAGCCGAGAAGCTCTCGTCTTTCGTTCATTCACTGCTTGCAATTGACGGGGATGCTCCTTCGATTTTTTTGGAAATCAAAGACAAGTATCCGATTGTTTTAACGCGAGACTTCGAGAAGGCGAAGGCATGGCTCCACGAAAAAGCGCGTGGAGCTGAGCGAACCGGAGTCCTCATTACGAAGGAATCAGCTCGCTACAAACCGTTGGGCGTCCATGTCCTTGCGCCTGGGGACGAGAATGCAGTCCACTGGTTCCTCGAGGATAAAGTTGACACCCGATCTTCCAACTACCTCGAGGATGCTGCCACGGAAATCCAGGTGCAGGGTCTAGAGCTTGACTATACCTGCGTGCTGTGGGATGCCGACATGCGCTACGAAAACGGAGCCTGGCGCTTCTACAAGTTCAACGGTAAGACGGAGTGGAGAGAGATCGTCGATAACACCGAAAGCAAGCATGAGCAGATGAAATACATGCTCAACGCATACAGGGTATTGCTTACACGCGCGCGAGCCGGAATGGTTATTTGCGTGCCGAAAGGCAATAACCGCAAGACATCAATGGGCTTCCCCGAAGACGCTACGCGCATGCCGGAATATTACGATGACACGTTCAATTACCTGAAAAGTTTGGGTCTCGAAGAGATATAGGCCACTATTTCCGAAATGCATGTTACGCAAGTGACGAAGGCGGTCACCCACCCCCACCCTTATAATTCCCCTCATGGAAGCAGATCCCGCGAACATACTCACCGACGTACGCGACAGGCACGCATTCCGCGAATGGCTCGAGCGATACCACGCCATCGAGGTTGAATG
>JAZLCO010000050.1:0-3423 GCA_045614225.1 Eggerthellaceae bacterium
GCCCGGCGGCCCCTTTGTTGTGCCCCGAAGTAAGCATCCCTGCCCCGATGGCTCCAACCGCCACGACAATCAAGCGCGCGAAATCTTCCACTGTGGACAAGAGCACATACGACGCCGCGAAGCAAACGACACCGATGAGCAGCACGCGTTCGGCGCCCCATCGGTCGGCAAGCGTCCCGAACAGGGGGCGCGTAACGATCAGGCAAATCGCGTACACCGTGAAGTACAAGCCGATGTTCTCGATGCCGCGCAAATAGCCGTACAGGACCAGGTACGACGCGGTGCACGAGAACGAGATGGCGAGCAACGCAAGCACGAAGGCCTTGCTGACCGCTTCGCGTGCGAACATGCGGTTGAGTTTGAACTGATAGGGCAAGCGCTCGCGCACGGGCTCCTTCAGGAAGAACACGCCCACCATGGCGACGAGCACACAAGCCGACGAAAGGAAATACGCTGGCGAGAACCCGACCGCGTCGACGAGCAAGAGCCCGACTGCAGGGCCTATGACCTGGGCAAAAGACTGCGCCAACGCATAGATGCTGATTCCACTCGCAATCTTGCTTATGGGAAGGAACTCCGACACAAGCGACATCGCCAGCGGCCCCGAGCACCCAATACCTATGCCGTGCAGGAGGCGCACACAGAAAAGGAACGGTATCGAATCCGCCACTCCATAGAGGAACAGCGAGATGGTGATGATGGCCTGGGCGATGATGAGCAGCCGCTTCTTCGAGAAGCTATCGAACGCAGGGCCGGCAAAGGGCCTGATGAGCAATGCCGTGAGGGCGAATGCGCTCACAACCGTGCCGACGATATCGGCCGTCGCACCCAGATGGTCGATGTAGACCGGCAGCGTCGTGTTGCACATGAACGCTGCCATGCTCTGGAAGAAGTTCGTGCACATGAGCGCAACGAACGGGAAGCTCCAGATCGTCTCCCTCTTCGCTTCGCCATGTTGCGGTTTGTCCATCGTAGTCTTCCCCATGGGAACCCATGATACTCCTGGCAAAGAAAGAACCCGCGCATTGCGCGCGGGCTCTTCGAAAATCAACGCTTGAGCGCATTGGGTCTTACAGTTGCGAGAAGTCCATTCCGCCAAACATGCTCGACATGAGGGCCTGCTGGCCTTCCTCGGTGAAGTCCCACGCGCCGTCCTTCTTCTCTAATTGGAAATCGGTCGTGGTCGTCACGAGCTGGTCCGTCTCATCGATGGCCTTGAAGAGCTTGTCGAAGATGAGCTTGTAGAGATCCTGCTCGTTGCCGGACTGATACGCCGCGACTGCGGCCGTCATGAATTCCTGGTCGTTTTGCAAGCTGTTCATGACATCGTTCATGACCGCCTGGAAGTCTGCATTGGTGATCGTCACCGTGGCGACGCCCTTGTCGCCATCGACCTTGACGCTATCGATGTTGTACTCGAAATGGCCGAAGAAATGCTTCAGCATTTCGACGGGATCGACACCGTATTGCGCCAATTCGTCCAAGGAGGAGGTGTCGCCATTCAGCATCTCTTTGATGGATTCCTCGGTGGGGTTCTTCAGAACGCCAAATGCCTCGTCGAGCTCAGCACGGATCATCTGCTCGTCGCTCTGACCGCCGCCTCCGCAGGCAGCAAGGCCAAAGCACAACCCCACTGACATAGCCAGCGTTACGAGCACGGTCACTGCACGCTTGTAAGTCCTCTTCATCGTCATCTCCCTTCCACTGGTCCCTTCGGTTTTTTGCCAATGTTGACGGACAGGCTAATTGTATCCGATGAACCCGCTTGAAAACTTGGCAGAACGTAACAAGTTTTCCACAGCACAGCGCAACAGAGCATCGGCGCCGCCACCCTTCGCAAACACCGGTGCGGGCCGAATGTCCGACACCTTCCCTGTTGCACTGGCTTATACTGATGCGTGGACGAACCAGATCGAAAGGAGACCGCCATGGCAGTCATGTCCGCAGAGGTCCAGAAACTCTTCAAGGAAGTCAAGGACGTCGTGTTCAGCACGGCTTCGCTCGACGCGCAACCCAACACCTGCATCGTCGGCATGAAAGCCGTCATCGACGACGAGACGATTTACCTGTCCGACCAGTTCTTCAAGAAGACGCTGGCCAACGTGCAGGCGAACCCAAAGGTCGCCGTCGTGTTCTGGCAGGGCTCCGAAGCCTACGAAATCCATGGCACCGCCCGCTACGTGAACGAAGGCGAAGAGTTCGAAGCCCAGAAGGCCTGGGTCGACGCCGCATTCGAGAAGATGGGGCTGCCCATCAAATCCAAGGGCGGCTGCTTCGTGACCGTCGATGCAGTGTTCTCCTCGTCTCCCGGCCCCACCGCCGGCGACCAGATAGCGTAATCGGCGCACAGCATACGCACGCCAGCCCAAAGCATGAAGAAGGCCGCGGATTCCCGCGGCCTTTCTCGTCTTTCCCGTTTGCGAATCGCCCGGCGAAATCAGCGCTCCCTCAGCCCACGCTCGATTTGCATGACGAGCATTGCGCCCGTGTCGAAGGCAACGCTGCCCTCATCATCGTGGTCGCACGTGATGTTGAAGCCCACGAGGCGGCGTTGGCCATCACCGGCATCCTCGAACACATACACGACCGTCATGTCTTCGCCCTCGCGCACTTCGGTCCAACGGCTTTCGGAAAGCTCCATCGTGCCCGCCGAGATGAACAGCGTGCCCTTCACCACGATGGTGTTCGTCGCTATCGAGCCCTCAAGCGCGCAATCAGCAGGAGGCTCCTCGCCTGCCAGCTCGGCGGCAATCGTGCGGCCGGCGCATGCGCCTTGCAAGGCGGCGTTCTTCCAAATGCCGACGATGCGCTTTTGGCCCGAGATGAGCTCGGTCGCCTGGGCGACATCGCCTGCAGCGTAGACGTCGGGGTTGCTCGTGCGCATGAAGTCGTCGACGATCAGCGCACGGTCGATCTCGAGCGAGCCTTCCTTGACGAACTCGATGTTCGACTTCATGCCGTGCGAAACCGAGATCTCGTCGAACGTGTCGACATCGCCGTTCGCAAACGTCACTTCAAGCTTGCGGCCTTGGAAACCATCGGCGTCGTCGATGCGCTTGACCGATGCGATTCGGTTTCCGAGACGCAGCGTCACGCCCTTCTCGACCAGGCCCTTCTCGAAGCGCTCGGCCGCTTCGGGCAGCGCGTTCATGTCGAGGACGTGCGGGTTCACGCCCACAAGTGTGCACTCGATACCGTGGTACAGGCAGGCTTCGAGTGTCTTGAGCGCCACCATCGAGGCGCCGCTCACGAGCACGCGCTTGCACGGCGGATCTTCGATTGCCGCCTTGAGGCGTTCGGCGTTTTCCATCGAGCGCAGAACGATGGGCTTGTATGCCTCATCGCCCTCGACCGGGGGAAAGCCCACGGGCACCGGGGTGGCACCCGTCGCAATCACGCACTTCGTGTACGGGAAGTCGCCAT
>JAZLCO010000051.1:0-8249 GCA_045614225.1 Eggerthellaceae bacterium
ATTGCCGATCGCTCCGCGGTGTATTACAAGCTGTTCGACAAGTACCGCTCAGATTACCAAATCAGCCGCATCCTCGCTGGTCAAGCTGATCGCGATATCTTCGATCGTGCGAAGGAAGCAGAGTTCGACGAGCGTCTTGCACTGCTCGGCCTGTTGCTCGATTCGGTTGGTACGCAATGCAAGGCAGCGCTTGACCAGGAGGGTGTCGTCGTTGAGTTGCGTGACATGTTGCGCGTGGCCAAGGGCGAGCTGCTCGGTGGCGCCTCGGTCGAGGAAGCCGTCGTGGTTCCGCTGCGCAAACGCGAAGAAGCGCTCGAGCGCAAGGTCGCCGCAGGTACCGCGAAGCCCGATTGGATGCGTCGCGAGAATCTTGTCGTGCGCAGCCTGCGTCTGCTCGTCGACGAGTGCGAACTCGCGCACACCATGGAGGGCGAGGCGGCCTTCAACACGATCAATGCTGCTTATCGCAGGCAAGTCGACCAGATTAAACCGCTTGTCGAAGAAGCAAGCTCGAAGATGAACAATGCGTTCGACTTCGTCGAGGCCAGCTGGGGCAACGTGCGCGAGATGCTCGTGTTCGTGGCCGAACTCACGACGCGCGCAAGCACGACGCAGTTCATCGCACATTACGGCAACGACAAGTATTACAAGCATAACGACGAGCTGCAGGTCGATGCGACGCGCAGCGATCTAACCTCGCGTATTCGCGAGCTTGGCGAGCTTGACAAGAACATGGACACGATCTACGACTTCGTGGCCGATTCGCTCGGTGCCGACATGTCAGGTGCTGCAGGTATCGGACACGCGAGCCAGACGCCGCTTGGCAAGGTTTCCGACGCTGAAGTGCGTGGCAAGGGCATGTGGGCGTACTACGACGGCCGCGAAGCCGAATGGGGCTTCGCAAGCATGTCGCGCATGACGCTGCCGGGCCTCAAAGGTTTGCGCGTGCTCGATGTGTGCTGCCGTCGCGGCAAGGGTGTTTACAAGATCTCAGCGCGCGTGGGAGACAAGGGTCGTGCAATCGGCGTCGACTGGTCCGAGGACTACATCCGCGAAGCGAAGGCGGGCATGGAGCGCGCATGGCACGACAACCATTTGAAAGCCAACAACATGGAATTCCATGTTGCATGCCCCGAAGATCTTATGGCTGGCGGCATTGGAGACAACTCGGTTGATGCGGTCTACATCAACAACATCATGACGCTCGTGTACGATACGCCCAAGACGCTCTCCGAGTTCTACCGCGTGCTCAAACCGGGTGGATTGCTCATTTGCGAGACCGTGTTCTCGGACAAGGAGCGCGATGAGGTGACGTGGGCAGCTGCTCGCGATCTGGGCAACAGCATCCAGGCCGGGCGCACGAAAGACGAGTTCTTCGCTCAACTTGCCGATGCCGGTTTCGCCGAACCTGAAATCGTCGACGAGCTTCCGGTCGATGCCGATACAGGGTTCAAGTTCGGCCGAAAGGTGCCTGTGGTTCCGAGCACGGAGGACGTGAAGTTCACGGCTGTCGCCATCAACGTGCGCAAGCCGGAATAAGTCGGGATTTACCAAGTTAGGTAGTCTTTTTTTGACGCATTTACGATAGGGTTAATCTACCGCTTGTCTTTAAAACGGCCAATCTCGCGTGTCGAGATTGGCCTGTTCATTTATAATCAACTAGTTACGGTTCGTTAGGGGTGAACCATAACAGTTGTGCTGCACAGGTTTCGACGTGAAGGGGATGATAATGAAACCGTACAAGACAGTAATCTACAGTTTCCTGCTCGGAGGCCTGTTCTGCCTCATCGCCCAGGCTCTCTTCGGGTTCTGGAATGCGGCGCTCACCGGCACCGCAATGGAGTTCTTCAAGGGCGGCGCCGTTCTCGTCAGCTTGGGCGTTATCGGTTTCATCCTTGGTGGCCTCGCTATTTACCAGTACTTCGAGGAATGGGCAACGTTCGGTGCTCTGTTCCCGTTCGCAGGCTTCGCTATGGCCGTCGGCATGAAGATGGTCGTTCCTTGGACCAAGGGCGAGTCGCTCGGCAAATCGATCTGGCCTGGAGCGTGGTTGGTCATCTGGTTCAATGCTGTAGGCGCAGCTGTCTGCATCGCGGGTGGTTACATCTGCGGTCTGCTTGGCTGGACGCCTCCTGCTGATGTTCCGGCAGCTATCATCACCTCTACCGATCCGCTGGTATCGCTCACAATCGGTGCCCGTGCGTTCGTTGGCGGCGGTCTTATCTGCGCTGTGTTCCAAATCATCTGGCTCCTCGTCAAGGCCGTCATTCCCAAGGCCAAGCATGTGTGGATCCTGATGGGCGGCTGGATGTGCGGTGCCATCTTCTGCATTCCTGGTCTTTCTCAGTGGCTCGTCAGCCAGTTCGGCCAGGGCTTCTCCTGCCTGATTCCCGTCGGTGGCTACAACATGTTCAACGTAGGTTATGACCTGTTCCTCGGTGGCGAACATGCTGCTGCTGGCATGGTTCACCTGGGTTCGTTCTTCCTTGCTGTTGCTGGCTTGTTCTTCACGGGTCTTGGCACGTTCATCGTGTGGAATGCCAAGTTCGGTCGCAAGCCTCTGAAGCAGGTCCATCTCGAGAAGGCTCAGCATGCCCTCGAAGAGGCCCAGGGTGGTGGCGCGCACTAAGCGCATCTGCATATAAGCATGATTGGAAAGCCGTCCTTCGGGGCGGCTTTCTTTAGGGACCCGTATCGGGCGACGGCTCTCTTGAACCAGACAGCTTACCTGGTAAGTGTCTGGTTCAAGAGTGTGGTTCCCATGGCACAGAACATAAGCTCACTCTGTCAGAATGTCGTATAGTGTTAAGCGCACAAAATCACACATGAGGGAGGTTTTCGAGTGAACGAATTGTTGGAACGCGCATTGGGTGCGCACGAAGCGGTTGAGAAACGCTACGTGGAAGCGCTCGAAGAGCGTGGGGTCAAGTTCGCAGAGCGTGGTGCGAACGACGCACGAATCGCGGAATTGCGTGAGGAACTTGCTGCAAAAGGTGCGGAGTTCAAGAACGCTGGTGCGTCGATCGTGTATGGTTGGCAGTCTCAGGCGTGTGTTGAGTGCACAGGTCCAGGGGGCTCCGAAACGTTTTCGACTACATTCAAATGCCATCGCGACTGCTACTTCTGCTTTAACTACAACGTGGCTGACTACGAGAAGTTCGTTAAAGAAGGTTGCCCCTGGGAGCAAGGACTTGAAGATTCACATCGTCAATTCGAGGATTTAGCAGCTATCGGTTTAACAGGTGGCGAGCCGTTGCTCGTGCTTGACGAATCCATACGTTTTCTCGAGGCGGCACGTGAGCAATATCCGCACGCGCACAAGCGCATGTACACCTCGGGCGATCTGCTGACCGAGGAAGGAGTGCAGCGTCTGCACGATGCAGGGCTCACTGAGATTCGTTTCAGCGTAAAACAGGACGACTCACCTGAGCGCCAGGAGCGCGTGCTTGCAGCTATGGAGCTTGCAAAGCGCTACATTCCCGATGTGATGGTCGAGATGCCCATCATCCCTGGAACTGGCGACGAAATGCGTGCCCTGTTCGATCGCTGGGCTGAAATCGGTATTTCCGGCATCAACTTGCTTGAATTCTGCTTCCCGTTCCACAGCTGGGAAGAGTTTGATGCACGTGGATTCGAGATTCGTAACCCTCCGTTTGACGTCATGTATGACTACGGCTATTCGGGCGGTCTGCCTGTCGCTGGCAGTGAGGAACTCTGCCTCGAGCTGATGCTCTATGGTATCGAGAAACAGGTGCCTTTCGGCATGCACTACTGCTCGCTCGATAACAAGCATCGCTCTGAGATGCGCCAGATGAACGAGCGCGGTGAATTCTTACACTTGTGCTACGAGTTCGACAAGGGAGATTTCTTCCTTAAAACTGCGAAGGTTTTCGGCGAGGACGTCGTGCCCACCGTTGAAGCCATCAGCGATGCCGGATGCCGCAGCTATCTCATGCTCGACGATGACGAGAGCTCGATTTGCTTCCCGCCGCACTACCTCAAGGCGCTCAAGGGCGTGGATGTGATACCTTGTCTTTCTTACAACGTTCTTGAGAAGGAAGACGGCGATTACTACCTGCAGGAAGTCGCGCTGGTGCCGGTCGAGTATCAATAAACAGAATGGATTGGCGAAGGGCATACCCGTACCCTTTAGTTTTCCAAACGAAAGAGGCCAGCTCGCATGAGCTGGCCTCTTCTTTGTGGTTCAGAGAAATTTACTACTTGATGCCTGCGTGCACTTCTTGCAGCGACTTTACCTTGTTCGAGCCGGTTGCATTGACGGTCTTGATACCGATAGCGGCAGCTTTACCGGCGGCTAAGGTGGCCATGTAAGCAGCCTGCGCCTTGATGGCTGCGCGGCGCATTCCGCTACCATCATCAGCAGATTTGGTTGTGGTTGACGGCGTGTTGATGATGAGGTCAGCATCACCGTTGGTGATCAGGTCGATGACGTTGGGGCGGCCTTCCGATGCTTTGAGCGTCAACGTTGCGGGGATGCCCGCTTCGACCAAAGCATCGCGCGTGCCGCGGGTAGCAATAATTTCAAAGCCAGCGTCGATGAGCGCCTTGCCCAGCTCGACGAGCTCATCCTTGTCACGATTGGAAATGCTGAGCAGCGCTGTACCGCTCAGTGGCAAGGCCGTTTGCGTGGCTTCTTGCGATTTGAAGAAGGCTTCGCCGAATGTGCTCGCCAAGCCCAGAACTTCGCCAGTCGAGCGCATCTCGGGCCCGAGAATCGGGTCGACCTCGGGGAACATGTTGAACGGGAAGACAGCTTCCTTGACGCCGTAATGGTTGTAGGTGACGTCCTTGAGTGCCGGGACGGGAGAAGGACGGCCTGTAAGTGGCATGGTGATGACGTCGGTTGCGATCTGAACCATCTGGATGCCGCAAACCTTCGAGACCAGCGGCACCGTGCGCGATGCGCGCGGGTTGGCTTCGAGCACATAGACCTTGTCGCCCTCGATGGCGTATTGGATGTTCATGAGGCCGCGTACGTGCATGGCCTCTGCGATAAGGCGCGTGTATTCCTTGATGGTGGTCAGATGGTCATCGGAGATGGTCACCGACGGCAAGATTGCAGCCGAATCGCCGGAGTGGACACCTGCCAGCTCGACGTGTTCCATAACGGCAGGCACATAGGCCAGCGTGCCGTCGCAGATGGCGTCGGCCTCGCATTCGAGCGCATGGTTGAGGAAGCGGTCGATGAGAATCGGGCGGTCAGGTGTGACGCCGACTGCTGCAGCCATGTAGGAGCGCAGGTTCTCGTCGTCGTAGACGACTTCCATGCCGCGCCCGCCCAGCACGTAGCTGGGGCGCACCATGACGGGGTAGCCGATCTTGTGGGCGATCTCGAGCGCCTCGGCGACGTCGACGGCCATGCCGGCCTCGGGCATCGGGATGCCCAGGCTGTCCATGACCTCGCGGAAACGGTCTCGGTCTTCGGCCAAGTCGATGATTTCAGGCGACGTTCCCAGGATGTTGACGCCGGCCTCCTCGAGCTCGCTTGCGAGGTTGAGCGGCGTTTGGCCGCCGAACTGAGCGATGACGCCGAGAGGCTTTTCCTTCTCGTAGATCGACAGCACGTCTTCGGCCGTCAGCGGCTCGAAATACAGCTTGTCGGATGTGTCGTAGTCGGTTGAAACTGTCTCAGGGTTGCAGTTGACGATGATGGTCTCGAAACCAAGCTTCTTCAGAGACTTGGCTGCGTGCACGCAGCAGTAGTCGAACTCGATGCCCTGGCCGATGCGGTTGGGGCCGCCACCCAGAATCATGACCTTGCGGCCGTCGCTGACCGGCGAGTTGTCGGGTGCGTTGTAGGTCGAGTAGTAGTAGGCCGAATCCTGCGTCGAGGAGACATGCACGCCTTCCCATGCCTCGGTGCAGCCGATGGCGATGCGATTCTCGCGGATCTTGCGCTCGGGCACGCCGATGAGCTGGCTGAGGTACTTGTCGGAGAAGCCGTCCTTTTTCGCGGTGACCAGCATGTCATCGGGCAGCATCTGTGCGGGATGCGCACTGGCAAACGCGCGGATTTCTTCTTCCTCAGCGACCAGCTCGGCCATCTGCTCGATGAACCAGCGCTTGATCTTCGTCAGCTCGAACAGCTCGTCAACCGTAGCGCCGGCGCGCAGAGCTTCGTACATGATGAACTGGCGCTCGGACGTGGGAGTGATCAGCATTGCGAGCAGTTCGTCCTTGGACTTGCCGTTGAAGTCCTTGGCGAAGCCGAGGCCGTAGCGCCCCTTCTCGAGGGAGCGGATTGCCTTCTGGAATGCTTCCTTGTAGGTCTTACCGATCGACATGACCTCGCCGACGGCGCGCATCTGAGTGCCGAGCTTGTCCTCGACGCCCTTGAATTTCTCGAAAGCCCAGCGGGCGAACTTGATGACGACATAGTCGCCATCGGGGTAGTACTTGTCGAGCGTGCCGTACTTGCCGCACGGAATCTCGTCGAGGGTGAGGCCACTGGCCAGCATCGAGGAGATGAGGGCGATGGGGAAGCCCGTCGCCTTCGAAGCGAGCGCCGAAGAGCGAGACGTACGCGGGTTGATCTCGATGATGATGTCGCGGTCGGTGACCGGGTCGTGCGCCCATTGGACGTTCGTGCCGCCGATGACTTTGACGGCATCGACGATGCGGTACGACTTCTCCTGCAGGCGGTCGATGACGGCTTGGTCGATTGTCTGCATGGGGGCGGCGCAGAACGAGTCGCCGGTGTGAACGCCCATCGGGTCGATGTTCTCAATGGTGCAGACCGTGATCATCTGGCCCTTCGCGTCGCGGACGACCTCGAATTCGAGCCCTTCCCAGCCGAGCACGCTCTCTTCGACGAGCACCTCGGTGACCGGCGACGCAGCAAGGCCGCGCGCGACGACCGTGCGCAGCTCTTCGACGTTGTAGACAAGGCCGCCGCCTGTGCCGCCCATGGTGTAGGCAGGACGAAGCACGCAAGGATAACCGAGCTCGTCAGCGATTTCGACGGCTTCCTCGACGGTGTGCGAGACCTTCGAACGAGCCATTTCGATGCCCAGCTCAGCCATGGTCTGCTTGAAAATGTCGCGGTCCTCGCCGCGCTCAATTGCGTCGATGGGGGTGCCGATGACCTCGACACCGTACTTGTCAAGGACGCCTTTTGCTGCAAGTGCGGATGACAGGTTGAGGCCAGACTGGCCACCAAGGTTGGGAAGCAGCGCGTCGGGGCGTTCCTTCTCGATGATCTGGGTGAGCCGTTCGACGTTCAGCGGCTCGATGTAGACGGCATCGGCGGGTTCGGGGTCGGTCATGATCGTTGCGGGGTTCGAGTTGACCAGCACGATCTCGTAGCCAAGGCTACGCAGCGCCTTGCACGCCTGGGTGCCTGAGTAGTCAAACTCGCAAGCTTGGCCGATGATGATGGGGCCGGAACCGATGATGAGGACTTTTTTGATGTCGTCGCGTTTGGGCATGCGAAACCTCCCATGGATTGGTGCAAATGTGCTTTGCACATTGTAAAACAGCGACGCGCGATAATCCTGTAGGATAGACAGAACAAAAGAAGACTGCAATGGAGTTTTAACATGTTCGATTTCACGATGGCAGATGGCTTCATCTTTGACTGTGATGGCACGCTTCTCGATACGCTCGACGCTTGGGATGAGGCCGAACGTGACCTGTTTGCGCAGGCAGGAGAGCTGACTCAGGCCCAGGAAGACGAGATCCATGCGGCTCCAATCGAGCAAGCGGCCGCCATTCTTCACGAACGCTACGGGGTGGGGGAGTCGGCCGAAGGCGTTCTGGCTCATCTCGACGGATATTTGCTGCCCCATTATCGCGACATTTCGGCGCCGATGGAGGGAGCTATCGAGTTCGTTCGAGCGGTGCACGAACGCGGCATTCCGTGTGTTGTCGTGTCATCGAGTCCGCGGCGCTACCTAGCGGCCGGTCTCGGGCGTGCAGGCGTGCTCGACTGCTTCAAGGAGCTCGTGGCAACCGATGAAGTGGGCGCCTCGAAGCAGGATTTCAAGATTTATGAGGTAGCAGTTCGCGAGTTGGAGTGCGATGCGTCACGCGTTTGGGCGGTCGATGATGCGCCCTATGCCATTGCAGTCATGCACGAGTTCGGCCTGAAGACGATTTGCGCTGGCCCGCGCGACTCCGATGTGGCGGATATCAACGTCTCAACGTTGCTCGAGCTGCTATAAAGCGTGACAAAGGGGACAGGCCAAATGTCTCGTATGTTTTTGGTCGGCATTTATTTAACGCCAACC
>JAZLCO010000052.1:0-23414 GCA_045614225.1 Eggerthellaceae bacterium
CGTCTATGCGCTCTTGGACGGCGGCTTGCTCCGCCTCGAACTCGGCCTTCAGCTCGGCGTCGCGAGCCTCGAGGCGCGCCCGCTTCTTCTTGGCGCGGCCGCTCTCGCCGTCATATGACGCCAGCTTCTCGAGGGCGTTCACGTACTCGTCCGCCTCCGAGAACGACATCCCCTCGTCGAGCAGCAGCGCCAACCAGTCGGAATCGATCCGCGCGAGTTCCTCTCGGGCAAACGCGGCCGCCTCCCTGGCCGATTCGTCCGCTGCGTCCATCTTGGCCAGATTCCCCGACACCTCGGCACGCTCGGCGCTCGTCTTCGTCACGCCCTCCGACGCGGCGAGGTACTCGCCGTAGGCCGCGCGAAGGTCGTCCATCAGGCCGGCGAGCCTGGCGCTCGCCTCGTCTGCCGCGTCTATCCCCGACTGGGCCGCGGAGATGCGCGCGTCGACGTCCGCCTGCAAGGTCGCGCCCGCGTAAGCTGGCATGGGGGCTCCCGCCACCGAAAGCGACAAGGCGAGCAGCGCGCTTGCCGCGCCCATGATGATCGGCCGGCGCACTTACGCCACGTCCCACCAGATAATCGCCGCGCGGGTGGCGATGCAGAATTCCACGCCGCCCTCGACGGGCGTGAGGAACGGGGCGACGTTGAGCGCGAGCCGCTCCCTGTCGCAGCCGTCCATGTCGGGCTTGAGCGTCGCCACCCACTCGACGGCAGCCGCCTCGTCGTCGAACGTTTTGCGGAATCGCTCGGGGAATATGCGGACGTTGGGCTCGTAGCCCGCCTCGAAGGCCTTCTCGGCGATCGTCAGGTAGATGGCCTTCTTGGCATCGGGCCCGTCTGCCCGCGGCCCGCCGGGGCGGAGACCCGGGCCGCCGGGTCCCATGGGAGGCATGGGGCCGGGTCCGCCTGGGCCGCCGGGTCCCATGGGCGGCATGGGGCCGAAGCCGGGACCGGGGCCGGGGCGCCCCTCCTCTCCGGGACGCGGCTCGTCGTCGCCGCACCCGCTGAACAGCACGTCGAGCAGCGCCGGTATCGACGGGGCGTTCGCGAAGATCTGCACGCCCACCGTGCGCTTCGCGAGCGAGCTCAGCTTCGCGACCTCCATGATGGCGCCGCACCTGCTGGCGAACACCACGTCGGCGGGCTTCAGGTTCTGGCCCGGCAGCACGTGCCGCCAGTCCATCAGCCTGAAATCGCACCTGTCGGCCACGCCCATCGCCTCGGCGTTTGCGCGTGCGTGCGAGAGCATCTTCTCGGCCGAGTCGATGCCCACAGCGCTCGCCCCGCGCTCGGCGGCGAGCACCGACGCGCGCCCGGGCCCGCAGCACACGTCCAGGAAGGTGTCGCCGGCGCGCACGCCTATGGCCTCCAGGTAGTCGCGCGTGTCGTCGAGCTCGCAGAACACGAAGCTGCTGTACATGTCGGCATGGTCGTTCCATCCCATATTGCGCTCCCTCATGTCTAATCCTCCTCAATCGGGCCATGCGCCCCGCCGAATCGTGGTCCGGCGGGCATGCCCGGCTCTCGATGATCCAAATGCCGTTGTCCCTGCTGGGCCTACGCGCCCACGAAGGGCAAGCTGACCAACGCGGATGGAAGCCAGCCCACGTTCAGCACGCCGGCGACCACCAGCAGGTTGAAAAGCAAGATCACGAATATCCACACGCCCAGCCATATGAAGCTCACGATGATTCGGTTCTGCACCGAGGGCGAGGTCTCGCGGTTGGCGGCTATCACGATGTAGAGCACCAGACACGCGACCGTCCCCACGATGGGGATGATGTTCAAAAAGCCGATGGCATCGAGCAGCAACCAGTCGGTCACGCCCACGGTGGCGGAGTCTCCGTTCTTGTACGAAAGGTCGGGGTTGTTCAGTATCATCAGTTGCTCGCTTCCTCGCTCGCAGAGCTTGCGGAAGCGGAAGGCTCGCTCGAGGAACCGCCGCTCGAGCCCTGGCCAGCGCTTGCGGCATCGCTGCTCGCGGCCTGGGCCGCGTTGGCGGCTTCCATGTACGGGGTCAGGTCGACCACGTAGGGAAGCCCCTCGGGCATGCTGTTCTTGACGATTTCGGCCTTGCTGCGGAAATCCGCCATCCAATCAGAGAACCCCTGGTTGTCGTTGAGGGTCTTCAGGATATTGCGGACCGTCTCTATCCTGTCCTCGTCAATGCCCTCGAGGGACGTCGCCTTCTCGTCCACCTCATTGGGGTAGTACATCTTCAGGTATTCGAGCAGCTGGGCCTCGTCAACCTCGTTGTCGCCGAGAACCTTATCGGAGAGCTTTTCCTGGAGCAGGGACACGCGGACCGACTCCCGGTAGAAGCTCTCGGTCATACCCTGCTGGTCGAGCGCTTGCGCGTATTCCTCGTCGGTCCCCTCGCCTCGGGCCTCGGCGATCTTGGCATCGACCTCGGCGTCGGTTACGGTGACCCCCTCCTGCTCGGCGGCCTGCCTTACGAGTTCCTGGCTCACGAAGAACTCGATCGTGTCCGAGCGGAGCGCCTCCATGGAGTAGCCCGCATCGTAGATCCACTGGCCCCAATCGTTGTCGTCTTGAAGTCCCTGCGCATGGCGGAAGTTGTTGATGTAGGCGGTGACGGCGTTCTCGCCTATCTCCACGCCGTTCACGGATGCCGCGACGCCTCCCGAGGTGTCGGAGGCGACAACCTCCACCACTTCCGCCCCATTCCCGCCGGCTGCGCCCGTCCCATTGCCGCCAGCGCAACCCGCAAAGGCCAAGAGGATCATGGCGAGCGCCGCGATAACCGCCGAAAGCCTGGCCAACCCGATGTTCTTCATGTTCAAATCTCCTTGTCTTTCCACGGGCGATGCGGTTCGCTCCTCATCCCCGTCGTCCCATGCCGAGAAACCAGCCTCGACTCAAGTCACCACTATGCTCGCCGAGGCGCGGTAGCCCGAATACCAACGGTCGAACGCCTCTTCGGCGCTGCGGGCGCCGGTTTCGGGCCCATCCCTGCCGAGGCACCCGCATCCACCATACTCGGCCGTTATCTGGTCGATGAGCATCGACCTGCTCAGGTTCGCCTCGACGCCGCGGCGGAAGAGTTCCATCGTCAGCCCGCGCTCGGCCACGGAGCGCTCGAGCGCGTCCCAGCCGCCGAGCATCGCGGCCGCCGATTCCAGCTGCGCATCGACATCGGATGCCGGCACGACGGCGCCTCGCTCCAGCGCGGCCCGCTCCATGAGCCTGAAGTCGATCAAGAACGAGAGCGTGTCGCGGCGGACCTCGTGCTCGTCGGTCCCATTCCCGGCAAGCCACGCGCGCCACTCCCCGTCGTCGCCCAGCCCCGCCATCGAGCGGAACACGGATACGTACCTCTCCACTTGCCCGACGTATACGGGCATGCCGTCGACCAGGGCGGCGATGCCGCCCTCTGCAGCCCCGTCCCGAAGCGCCACGCAGGCAGCCTGCACCGCCTGCGATCCGTTGAATCCCGTCATCCGATACATGCGCCCCTCCTAAATCCGCCAGAACTTCCAGAGCACCCATTTGGGCCATCCCACGTACTCCCGGGCGTTCTTGAAGAATGCGCGGTAGTACGCGTGCAGGTCGCCCATGTCCTCGACGGTGGGTTGCACGCCGCCGAACGCGGCGTCCTGGTAGATGCTCGAAACGTCCACGAAATCGACCCCGTCCGTGCCTCGCGTGAACGGCAGCATGGGCTTGCTGAAGCCCACCGCGAACTCAAGAGGGGTCAAGTGGTCGGGCTTGTTGATCTTCATCCGCTTCAACCTGCCAAGAAGGAACGTGTACAGGTACCAGGCCTGGTAGGCGGGAGATTTGCTTGCTATGCGTTTCAGGCGCAGCGTCCTGCGGTACCTCTGCAAGAGCACTGCGGCGAGCACGGCCAATATTGCGAGCACGATCAGTATCACGAACTCCCACGTCAGCACGAGGTAGGCTATGTTCTTATAGTCCTGCTCGGGGTCGTTGGGGTCGTACCCCGCCAGCTGCTGTGCTGCAGCCTGCACGAACGAGCCCTGGAGGATGCCCAGGCCGCCCGACCCGACGTCCTCGCCGCCTTCGTCGGGCTCGTTGGTCTGCTGCATGTCGTCGTCGGTCACGTCGCTCTTGTCGTCGTCCTTGGAGTCCTGGCGCTCGTAGTCGTTCGCGAGCTCGTCAACCGGCGGCGATACGTGGGTTTCGAACGGCTTGTACGCCGGCGTCTCCAAATCGAGGCCCGCCACCACGCCGTAGAAGGCCCCGGCCCCGACCAGCACGCAAACCAGGGCGACGATGGCCGAGAACCCGAAAGCCCCGGCGAACGACGTGCGCTTGACTCGGTTAGCCGAGTACACGCTTTGCCTATAGCATTGGTACACGAACAGCATCCCCAGCCCCAGCAGCGCGGCGATCGTCGCCGCTATGCCGGGGTTGTCGGAGACCCACTCGCGGTAGAGGAACTGCACGGCCCCGCATGCGATGATGGACAGCACCAGCAGGAACACAAGCCCCACCGTGCGCCTGGAGAGCAGGTAGGCCACCACGGTGGTCACGCACACGACGATCGCGAAGATGACGTAGTTGCCCTCGACGTCGTTCACCCCTTCTGCCGTGAACAGGGCGGGGTCGGGTGAGAGCGCCGTCGCCACCGCCGTGTATGCGATCGTCAGGACGACGACTCCCGCAACCGAGAACGCGACCGCCTTCTTGCTCCACGACCCCGCAAACATCACGAGCAGCAGCGGGAGGCACAGCCCTGCGATCAGCAGGACGTTGCCCCGGTAGTCCCATGCGCTGTAGAACCCGAACGACACCGTGAACACGAGCGCCGTGGACACGACCAGCACCAGGAGGAAGTCGAGGGCCGACGATTGCAGCCACAGCCTCAGCCTGGTCTCGCGCCCCATCCTGTCCGAGAGCCGCTTCCGGTCGCGCATGCGCGTCGAGCCGACGCCCTCGGCCGTCTTCAGCGCGGCTCCCTTATCGGCGATGGCGTCCGCAGGCGCATGTGCTACGGCGCCTTCTGCGGCCGCATCGGCGACAGGCGAAGCCGTGGTCGGCTGCTTTTCGGAAAGGGCCGGACCACCAGCCTTGCGCTGGGCTGCCGCCTTCCGCGCTGCATCCCGCTTGGGGGACTTGCCGTGCCCGCGGGTGACCTTACCGCTGCCCCTGCGCTGCTGGGACCGCCCGTTTTGTGGGCGGACGCCCTGTGAAGCCCTGTTTTTCGTATCTTCTACCATCTAGTTCACCTTCAGCAGGTCCGTCGAATTGGTAAGCACCAGGTACCCGATGCCCGCCGCATCGAGGCGCGCGAGCGGCGCGAGCCACTGGTCGCGCTCGCGTCCCTCGAGCCCCTGGGGCACCACGGCGAACACGAGGGGCTCGCGGCGGTGGACCTTGGCGGACACGATCGTCTCGATCATCTGCGGCGAGAGGTTCGCCGTGCACACGACGATGTTCGACTGGCCGTGGATCGAGCGGATCTGCTCGTTCAGCACGCCGATTGCGTCGGCGGCGGCTTTCGGCTCGCTCGTGAACCGCGGCATCTCCTCCACGATCTGGGGCAGGTCGGCGCGTCGCCAGGACGTGCGCCTCACGCGGTCGCCCGACTTGTCGCAGTAGTGGATCTCCGCGTCCATGCCGTGGGCCGTCGCGTAGCGCGCGACCGAGAAGCCGACCTCCACCACGGCGTCGAACATGCGCATGAGCGCGAGCGCGTCCTGCCCGGGCCCATAGAAATCCAGCACGATGGCCACGCCGGGGTTGTTGTACGTCTCGAAGAGCTTGGTCATGTAGGTTGGCGTGCGGGCGCTTATCTTCCAGTGGATGTTCTTCAAGGGGTCGCCCCACACGTACTCGCGGACGGCGGCGTAGTCCATAGAGTCGGATATCGCCGAACGTGCCGCCTTCGTGGTCTCGACGACCGCGTCGTTGCTGAACTCGAGCCTCGGCACGCTCACCAGCTTCGGCGTGACGTTCACGCGGGTCTGCTTCGGCCCCTCGACCGTGGCGGAGAACAACCGCAGGAAGTCGTAGACCACCACGCGGTCGAGGCCCGCCTGGTACACGCCTATGTGGTCGAAAGAGGCGGCGAAGGGCATGTCGTAGGACTCGAACGGAGCGAGCGAGATTGTCGTGACGGCATGGCTCACGGGGTTGCCGTACAAATCCGCCGTGAAGAAGTGCGCCTCGCAGCGGAAGAAGAACAGCGGGCTCTTGTTGTGGAACCGCACGCGGAACATCACGCGCTCGGCGCGCTGGCAATCCGTGACGTTGCTCTTCTCCAGCAGCACGAGCGACCGCTTGAGCACCTGCAGGTAGATAAACGCAAGGAAGATCGCCGTCGCCACCGCGATGAAGGGGATCCACCCCACGGGCGTCGCCTTGTACTCGTCGCTGCCCACGACGAGCGCGAGCACGAAGCTCACGGCGAGCACAGCGGCGCATGCTACCGCGCGCAGCACCTTGCCGCGGCGGGACGCCTTGCGCTCGTCTGCCGACATCGCCCACTTCCGGAGGGCGGGTCGCTTCGATTCGCCTTGCGCTTCCCCGTCGTGCTTCGCCTTCACGTCGGCACCAGCGTCGGAGCGCCGTCTCTCACGCGTGCGGGCGGGGCGCCCGTGTCCGCGCGTCACCTTCCCGGTGCCGCGCGGTGCGCGCCTGCGCCGGGCTGAGGGCTGCTCTCTTTCCAGAACCTCCGGCACGGTTACAGCCCCTTAGCCTCGGCCTCGGTCAGCACGGGCACCGCCACGGAATCGAGCAGCGACTCCACGACCCCCTGAGGGGTGCGGCCGTCCATCTTGGCCTCGTGCGTCAGCGCAATGCGGTGGCACAAGGTGAAAGGCGCCAGGTACTTCACATCGTCAGGAGACACGTAAGTCCGCCCGCGCAGCAACGCATGGGCGCGCGCAAGGCTCACGAGCGACTTGGATCCGCGCGGCGACGATCCGAACGTGCACTCCTTCGCCTCGCGAGTCGCCATGGTTATCTGCACGGCGTAGCGTGCCACGGCCGGCGATACGTAAATCTGCTTCGCGGCCTCACGTAGCGCCAGGATGTCATCCGCCGTGGCCACGGGCCGCAGCGCGTCGCGGGCGTCATCAGCCCCGAGTATCGCGCGCACCTCCTCGTCCATCTTCAGATATCCCATGCTGATCTTGATCAGGAAGCGATCGAGCTGGGCTTCGGGAAGGGGATAGGTTCCGTACTGCTCGATGGGGTTCTGGGTGGCGAGCACCATGAACGGCTCGGAAAGCTTGAACGTGTTGCCGTCGATGGACACCTGCCGCTCCTCCATGGCCTCCAGCATCGCCGACTGGGTCTTGGCGGAGGCGCGGTTGATCTCGTCGGCCAGCACTAGGTTCGTCATGATGGCACCCGGGCGGAACTCGAAGTCGTTTAGCTTCTGGTTGTAGATGTGAAAGCCCGTGAGGTCCGACGGCATGACGTCGGGCGTGAACTGGATGCGCTTGAACCCGCAGTCGACCGACCGCGCCAGAGACGACACCAGCGTCGTCTTGCCGGTGCCGGGCATGTCTTCCAGAAGCACGTGGCCCTTGGCCACCAGCGACATGACCACCAGCTCCACGCTTTCGCGCTTGCCCACGATGACGGTTTCGATGTTGTCGACGATGCGCTCGAGCATCTCGCGGGCCTCGTCACGGTCCAGCCCCGATGAAGCGACCGGCGATGCGGGGCGAACCTCCTGCGTTGGCTGGTACTGGTTGGCTCTTTGCTCGTCCATGGTGCGAAATCCTTTCTTCCTGCGGCGCATGCCGCCTGGTCCCTATAGCTCGTCTTCGAACTCCGGTGCGCACATGCGCATGGTGAACTGGTTGTCGTGCGTGAACTCCACGAGCTTCACGCCTATGCCGTAGGCGTCCTTGATGTTCTCGCGCGTTATGATCTGGTTCGCAGTGCCGAACTTCATGGGCTGCGCGCGCATGAACAGCGCCACGTTGGCGCCCGTCATGAAGGCGTGGTCGGGGTTGTGGGTGATCATCATCACGCCGTAGCCCAACCGCGACAGCTTGCGTATCTTCTGGATGACGCGCACGGCGTTGCCGTAGTCGAGCGCCGCCGTGGGCTCGTCGAGTATCAGCATCTGCGGTTCCTGCGCGAGCGCCCGGGCGAACATCACCATCTGCAGCTCGCCGCCCGATATGTCGTTGTACGGCATGTCCCGCAGGTGGTAGATGCCCATGTCGTTCATCGCGTTCTCGACGATGCTGTAGTCGTCCTTGGAAGGCTGGCCGCCCAACCCCTTCACGCGGTTGATGCGCCCGAGCATGACCACGTCCTTCACTTGAAAGGGGAAGGGTTGGTCGTGCTTCTGCGCCACGTAGGCCATCGCGTCGGAGAGCCTGCGCGCCGACCATTTGGTGATGTCGTCGCCATCGATGGTCACGCTGCCCCCGAGCAACGGCTGCATGCCCAGTATCGACTTGATGAGCGTCGTCTTGCCGCAGCCGTTTGGCCCCAGCACACAGCACACCTCGCCGGAATCCACGCTCAGGTTCACGAATTTCTGAATCGGCTTGTCCTTGTCGTAGCCGATGGCGACATCCCTCAGGTGCAATCTCATATGCCTATTCCCAGCCTCTCATGTGCCTTGCCATTATCAGGAGGAACACGGGCAGCGCCATCATGCTGACGGCGCTGCCGATTCCTATGCCGTCTCCCACGAACGGGATGAGGTCCACGATGTCGCGGCAGATGAGCAAGAGGATCGTCGAGATGCAGACGTTGCCCACCAGCTGCTTGCGGAACTCGCACCCGAACCAGCTGCGCGAGAGGAACGGCACGATCAGCGACACCATGGCCACCGCCCCTATGTGGATCTGGGCGGCCAGTATCATGATGGCCCCGCAGATGAGCGCCACCGCCCGCAGAACCGTGAAGTTGATGCCCAACATGCGCACCTCCTGCTCTTCGAACGCGAGCGCGTTCAGGCGGAAGCGCAGGTACACCACCGGAGCAAGCGACACCACGCTCGCTATAAGCAGCACCGTCCACGACACGTTCGACGTGTCCACGACGAGCATCTGCGAGAGGGTAATGTATTGTTGGTAGACGTCCGGGTCCATGACGAACAACGTGACGTACGTGACCACGAACCCGACGAGCTGCGAGAGGATCGACCCAATGAGCAGCATGGTGACTATGTCGAACGGCTTTCCCTTGCCGGAAAGCCTGCGGCCGGCGAGTATCACGAACACGAGTATGGCTGCGCCGAACCCATAGCAAAGGGCGTAACGCAATCCCTGCATCGAGAACGCCTCGGCCCCGTACAGGTACACCATGAGCATCATACCAAGCGACACCCCGCTCGACACGCCCAGCATGCCCGGTCCCGCGATGGGATTCTTGAAGACATTCTGGTACAGCATGCCCGACACTGCCAGCAGCACCGCGCAGATGAGCGTGATGCCGATGATGCCGGCCTTCGCCTCCACGCCGTGGTAGAGGTCCCATCCGACGAATTGGCCGTCTATGAATATGGGCGTGTTCCCGTCAATGTCGTACAGGGGCTTGTAGAACGGGTTCCCGTACGCCATGTAGTCCTCGAGCGGCTTCGGGCTCCACAGGTGTGTCACCGACCCGACTAGGTTGTACACGTGGTCGAACAGCACCTGCAGCACCGCTAGGGGGCTCCACATCACGTACTGGCCCGCTGCGACATCGGAATTCGCCCCAAAGATCCCCAGCGACGGGATGACGAGAAGCACCAGGAGGGCCACTGACACGATGACCTTTTTCCGCAAGGCTCGAGACTCCTCCTTCGCCAGGCGGTCCGTCCTCTCGAGGGACAGCGTCGAGGCGAAAGGCCTGTGGGAGGGGCTTCGATCCTGGTTTGCTTGAGGACTCGCGGCTTTCTCCGACAAGACCACTGCTAGACGTTTGGAATCATCGGAACGTGCGGCCTCGGCGTTAAGGGCCGACTCGACAGTGGCGGTCACCACACTACCGTCCGCACCTCCATCCGACGGATCGTTGGCCACAGGTTTCAGGTCGGCTGCCTCGCTAGCAACGGGTTCTGCAGACGCTCCTCCAACGCGGCCGCCTCTCCTGCGGGTACCATAGCGCGCGATATCGGAAGCAATCGCGCTCCCGTAGCCCTCGGCAATGCCGGGGCGACTCTTATCTGAACGCGCCAAACTGCACCCCCTTGCCACGCAATGCGGTTGCAAGGAAAACCGCAGCGCCCGCGATGGAAATGAATATCCCTGTCAACTGCGTATAGTCATTTCCAATCGTCGCGTCTATGAGAAAGTACGCACCGAGCACGAATATCCCGCCCGTCAGCATCGAGGCAAGCAGGAGGTACCTGAAGTTCGGGCCGACCAACCTCCTGCAAAGGTGCGGTACGAGAAAGCCCACAAAACCTATCGCGCCGCAAAACGAGATGATCACGGCAGTCAGCAGGGTACACAACCCAACAACCGCATACTGCATACCCCTCGTTTCGATGCCCATGGATCTCTGTTCGGCCTCGTCGAGAGACAGAACCATCATCTTCTGAGACAGTCGCATGACCACGAGGAATGTCAGCACAAGGGGGACGGCGATGGCTGCGACCTCCACCCATGTGTAGTACCTGAAGAAAGACGCCATCTGGATGCTCTGGAGCACTTCTGCGGTCTCGCCGAATGGGTCGATCGTGGTGTAGTAGTACCGCGCAAGCGTGCCGAAGACACCGAAGACACCCCCGACGACCTGCCCGGTGATGATCATCATGATTCCACTCGTCTTCCTCGCACCCGCAGCACGCAGGGTGATCAGCACGACGACCACCACGAGAATACAGCCGGCAAACGCGGTGAGGGACAGCCCAAGTGACGTGTTGAAGTAATCAATGAAAGCACCGCTCTCGACGTAGTCAATTGACGTGCCGTAGTATGCGGGTAACCCTAGAGAAGCAAGGACCACCACCCACAGAACCATCCCGAACTGCCCACCCGTCATAACACCGAGCGTGGAAGGCGCTACGAGAGCGTTGCGGAAGATGCCCTGGTAAATTGCGCCCGACACGGCAAGGCCCATACCTGCAAGGGCAGTAACAATGTAGCGCATCATCGTCTGGCCATACGAACCCCCATAGACGAGGGCTTGCAAAGCGGAAGAGACGTTCGCTGATAATCTTTCTATAAAAAGTATTAGCGGCGTCTCGTGGCGCGCGCTGGCGATGAAGTTCGTCGAAAAATCAAGCATGTTCTTGGGCCAGATGATGGCCACGACGTACAGTGCAACGAGCACCACACACAGCACGAATATCTTCTGTGCGCGGGGATCGACGCGATGTCCCGCATCGACGCTCTCGCGGTAGCGGTTGCCGCCGTCGAAGAGGTCGATGTTCGCGGCCGTCGGCTCGACGGCCCTCGATTCGCTTTTCTTTCTCAACATTTTCGGAAACGATGCCATGGGCTTTTCATCAGCTCCTATTCCAGTGGGTCTCAACCGCCCCGCCGCGCGACGTGCGCGGCGGGGCGGAACGCTAACACGGATGCTTATGCAGCCGAGGGAGCCTCCTCCCAGAAATCATCGTCGGAACCATCGTCGTCGTTCCTGCGTCGCATGAGCCACCAGACAAGTGCCGCGATGCCCGCAACGAGCAAGAGGCCCAGGAGGCAGGCTGGAAGGAGCCAAATTGGAGCGCCTGACCCGGCGCCGTCTTCAGCGCCATCGGCTCCACTACCGGGTTCGGTTGTGGATTTTCCGCCCTGCGCGTTGGTTTTGCTTGCAAGGAGGTTTCCGTTCGAGCTGGCGTTCTGGGAGGTGTCCTCTCCCACAATCACCGGCATGGTCACGCGCTTGCCATCCCTTTCGACAGTGATGTCGAGCTCGTCGCCAGCTTTGTAATCTGCAAGCAACTTGTCGAGCTCCTCTTTGCTTTTCACCTCTTTTCCGTTTACGGCGACGATCACGTCGCCCTTCTCGACTCCCGCCGAGTCGAGGGCGCCGCCGGGCTCGACGGCCTCGACGTACACGCCGCTCTTGGAATCGAGGCCCTTCTCCGAGGCGAGGGCGCTGTCGACGGTCTTCAAGGTCCCGCCGAGCCTCGACCCGGTCGAGTCGGCGGCTTTTGAGGTCGCCAGCCCCGTCGTGCCGCCCTCGTCATCCGTCGCCTTCGTGTAGATCGTCCCCGTGGACGTGCTGAGTCCGCTCCCAGAGGTGGAGCTGAGGCCGCCACCCGTTACCGTGCTGCCGGTCGTGCTCGTAAGCCCGCCACTCGATGATGTCCCCCCGGAACCGGTGGAACCGCTCGTCCCGGAACTCGAGCCTCCGTTACCGGACCCGGAGCCGTTGCCGTTCCCACTGCCACCATTTCCGGAGCTCGCATCTGGTTTGAGCGCGCTCATGGCCAGGATGCCGTCGGATGCAGCCTTGTTCGCCTCTGCGACGGTCTTCGCGTCGTTTATAGCCTTCTTGGCGGATGAGTAGGCGTCTGAGAGAGACTTCCAGGTCTCTTCGGAATACGCGGTTTTGTCGTATCCTGCATAGGAGTTCGCCAACCGCTCGAGGCCCTCGGCCTTAGCCTTGTCGACCCCCGCCTTCGCGGGAACAACCGCCATGGCGTCGGACGCGTCCTGGGCCGCCTTTCGGACGGCCTCCACGCTGTCGGCCGACCTGATCTCACTCACGCCCGTGTTCCATGCGCTCTCGATGAGATCCCAGTTGCTGGCCTCGTAATCGGCCTGGCTGTACCCGTCCATGATCGCGGAGAGCTGCTGGGTAGCGCTGCGCTTCGCCATCTCGAGGTTGTACTCGTCTTCGGTCATGCGATACGCGAGCGTTATATTGCCCAGGCTCGAGCTTGCGATATGCGGGATGGTCGCCGTTGCGGTGGTGGCCCCCTCCTCTGCAGTCACGATGGGAGAATAGATCTTCGACTCGTCGTCGGCGGTCTTCACGAACACGAGTAGCTGCTTGTCGGCATAATCGTCCGGAACGGGCAGGGAGACGTCTACCGTGCCCTCCAGCTGGCCGGTAATGTCCGCAGGCGATTCGTCGCGGGTGGCGATCAGCTTCAGGTTGTAGAAGGAGATGGCCTGGTCGCGCGTGCCGAGGGCAATCGCATCGTCATCCGCGCTCGCCTTCCTCATGACCACGGTAACCCCTCCCTTGTCGGCGCCGAGCGTGCCGGACTGACTCGCATGGACCTTCGAGGCGTCCACCGACGCCCCGTCGGGCATCTCCTCACCCACCGTTATCGGCTCGTACTGGGCGTAGAGCACCAGTTCGTCGGTGTCCACGGCATCCTTCGCGATGTCGAACGACCTGCCGGTTCCGTCGGCCTTCGTGTTCCAGCCGACGAACGCGAAGCCGGCCTTCCATGGGGCGACGTACCCGTCGCCAAACTCGGCTTTGCCGTCAGGCTCGGCCGTGCCGTTGTTCACCGTTGCTCCCCAGTTATCCGCGCCGTTGCCATCGAGCGTCACGGTGTACCGGTCTGCGTCGACGAACACGGCGTAGAACATCGCATCCGCCGTGCATGTGCCGTCGCCGGCAACCGGGACACGTGTGAATGCGTGCGTCAGGGCGGAGAGGGACGGGTTGCCGATGCCCGTTTCAGCATCTGCGCTGCGCGCCCAGCCCGCGAACTTCTTGCCTTCCGGCGCTGTCGGCACGAACTGGCCCGCATAGTCTCCCGTGTCGGGTATCGAACCTTCTGCGAAGGAGCCTGCGGCATCGGAGGAATCTGCGAGGTCGGCAGTCAGTTCCACCATGGCATCGGCCAACGTGCCGTCAGAGGGCACCACGACCGTATGCACGTCATCTCCGACCGCGAACGTGACGTTCACATCCATCGTGCGGTCGGTGTATACGGCATAGTAGTGCTCGTTCGTGCTCGTCATCGACCCGCTCACAACCCCCGAGCCCACGGTGGGCAGCGGGACGAGCGGCTGCTTGTCGTTCGAGCGCGTCGACCATCCCAGGAACTTGCGTTCCTTCCAGGACGGGTCGGCATCGGTTCCCACGTTCTCGGCGTAGTCGACGACCGTAAGCCCGGCCAGCGCGGCGTCGACGCTCGAGCCGTCCACGCCTGCCGTCAACGCGCTCAGGTCGGTTCCATACGATACCTTGAATTGGTCGTGGCCGTTCGACAGGCTCGACCGGTTGTATCTCCATACGCCGTCCCATTGGTTGTAGAAGTGCAGCGTCGTGGTGACGGCCATCTTACCGTCGCTCGTGTACGAGGCGGTGTAGTACACGTTGCCGTCTCCAGCCGCCACGGCCGGGAGAGTGGAGGTCGCACTGACGTCCACCTGGTCCGGATACGTTCCGCCGAAGTCGTGCTTGCCCGACACCCAGCCGACGAACGTCCATTTCTCGCCGGTCACGAGCTTCTCCAGGGCAGCGTTGGCATCCATCGTGCTCGCATTGGGGTTGACCGTGGCCGCGAATGCATCCTTGAACGTCGGCACAGCGCCATCTTCAACCGCATAGCCGTACACGAAGTCTTCGACCTTGAAGGTCACGAGGCTGTACCCGGCAGGCGCGTCAACGTACTTGGCCGTGTACGTTCCGCCTCTGGCATTGCCCAGCGCTTCGGCGTCGACGACCCGGTTCCTGTACGACCCAGAGGTCGCGAGGGAGGGCGATTCCCATCCCAGGAACACGCTCGTGCCGTAGTCGGCCGCGGCGGGCACCAGGGCCAGGTCCTCCGGACCCAGGCCGTCTACGGCGCTCGCCGTCAGCGTGACGGAGGAGAGCACGGAGCCGCTCTCATCGTGCGCGCCGACGAACGTGTAGTTTGCCTGCTTTGCCTGTTCGGCGAACACCGGATAGTACGCGACGACGGAGCCCTCGACCGTTCCGGCAGGCGCCGCGAACGCAAACGCGCTGCCTGCTTCCATTACCCCGCTGTCGCCCACTTGCGCGCCGGGGTCGGTCGACCAGCCGGCCAGCACGTATTCTACCGCGCCGATGCTGTCCTTCGTCACCTCGTCGGCAGACGGGGCGACGATCTCATATCCTTCGGCGGCTTCCACGCTTGCCGCCACGTCGCCGAACGCATCTAGGAAGCGCACCGTGTGCGCGCTGCCCCAAAACAGCTCCTTGCCATCGTCGGACAGGACGGGAAGGAGTGTTCCGGCGGCATCGGCGAACAAGTCGCGCTGCACTTGGGCGAACACGCTGCTCCCCGCAGCCACGGCGAATACGGAGTCCACCTCGTTGGCGCCCGAATGCCCGGTCACGCTGACCGTGCCGGAAGGTGCGAACCCCTCTGCCACGGATACGGCGCCTGCCACATCGGCGGCATCCGCGCCCGTTACGGATAGGGACGTCGTCCCGCCTAGCTCCACAGTGCAGCCGTCCGACCGCGCCCACACGGCATAGGCAGACGGAGCCTTCTCAACGACCTCGGTAACGTAGGTCCTCGCCGGGTAGAAGTTCTGCTCGCCCGCATCGCCCATGGCACCTTCGTAGCCGAGCAGCTCCTTCAGGTCGGGCGCTTTGCCTGAGCTCGCAAGGTACGTCGAGCTCGCGTTGCTCTCCGCCGATATCGACGCCCCCGAAACGGTCACGAAGGAGCCGGGCTCGCCGTTGGCCGCCACGCCGTAGGCGTTGCCGAAGGCGGATCGAGCCGTCACGGTTCCGCTCAGCTCGACACCAGCCTTCGACCACGGCTCCAAGGCGACTCCCATGGCAGAGGCGGGCGACTGGTAGCGCGATTGCAGCCAGATGTACTTGGGCACGATGGCATCCGAAGAGCCGATTTCCGAGCTGGGAACGATGTCTGACACGGCCCACACGACGGTGCCGTCGGACATGGCCATCGGGGCCGTGTAGTACACCTTGGCGCCGAAGACATGCCCCGGATCGTCCGAGACGACCGAGTCGAACTTTGCCTGCACCTTGAACTCGGCGCAGATGCGCTCATACAGCGCGGGGTCGCTCTCGGGGTCGAAGCGGCGTATGCTCGCGTAGGTCAGCGGGCTCTCTATGCCGCTCAGGCTCGTTCCCGAGCCGCCCAGGATAGTGCCAGTCGTTGCTGAGGGCATGGTGGTATTGGCCCGCACGATCGAGGAGGCGTCCACCGTCACGGCGGTGCCGCTATCGGCTCCCTCGACAAGCACGCCTGCGACGTTTCGTGCGCCGGCCAGCGCATCGGCTGAGCCCGCACCGCCGACAGCCGCCTCGTTGGAGCCTGCGGCAAGCGTCGAGCCCTCGATGACAACGCCTGCCCTATTGGACAAGGCGGCCCTCGTGGAAATGCCGCGCAGTTCGTCGACGGCGCCCGTGCCTGCATAGTACACGCACACGTTCGCGCCCGAAATGGTGAGCGCGCCCGCCTCGACGACGTCGAAGCCCACGCACAGGGCAACGTCTGCAGACGAGCTACCCGGGTCGACGGCAAGCGTCAACATGCCCTTCGACTCGCCGGAGTCGGCAACCGTCAGACGGCCCGAGCTCACGACAACGGAACTCGCGCGCGCGCCCGACACCAGAGCCGAGCGGATGACCACGATATGGCCGGCCAGGTCGATGGTCACATCCTTCGAAGACGCGAGCGGCAAGCTTTCGACATCTTTCAGCAGAATGACGGTGTCGCCGTCGTCCGCCGCGGAGAGAGCCGCCATCAGCGATTGGTAGTCGCCCTTGCCCTCGATGTGCGCGACATTATCGTTCTTCCAGGCGAGCGAACCGTCCTTGGGCACGATGGCCCATCCGGCGTACTCGTCGTAGCCTCCCGAGACTGCCGTGAACAAGGATTCCTTGTCCTCGATGGAGGCGCCTTCGTCTGCTGGAACGGCGAACACGTTGTCGGTGGCCAAGCCCGAGCTGCGCACCGCCACCGGCGAGGCGGCAGCGAAGCTCTGCCCGATGGCGAGCGCGTTCGCCTCATGGTACACGGTGGCCGGGCTTTCGGCGAAGTGCTCGAACGTGCACGCACCGGACAGCGAAATCACGGGAGCGGTCCCGTCTGTCGCCTTCTCGGCGTAGACGTTCCACCCGAAGATCGCAGCCAAGGCATCGCCCGTCACGCTTTCGTCGACGGCAACAGAGGAATTCGCGCCGTCGAGCGAGACCTGCGCACCGCCCACAGCATGGACGTCGAGCACGGAGCTGCTCCCGGCATGGGCGGTTGCGGCAAGCGTGGTGTCCGTATCGGCCATAAATGATCCGCCCGTCACGGACACGGCCGACACCTCATCGGCTGCGCCCTTGGCGCTCACGAAAGCGCCGACGGATTGTACAGAAGAGCCCTCGCTCACGGCCAGGCCTGCGGCTGTGCCACCCGAGAGAGCGTGCTCGACCGACACAGAGCCGCCAAGGAGCCGCACGGCGCCTCCTTGGGCGCAAACGCCATACACGTTCGACTTAGTCGAGTATGCGGACACCTCCACGCCGTCGAGAACAAGCAAGCCGGCTTTCGCGACGGCGCCGTTCACCGGTATGTTCCCGCTGGTGGCGTCGCCAACCGAAATCGGCACGCCCGCCAATGTCAGGCTGCCAGATCCGGCCTGGACGATGGCGGCCTTGGAGGTACTCGTCTCGGCGCCCGCGAGCGCGGGCTGGGAGTCTGCGCTCGACATGACGGTCACTTGTGCAGCCGATTGGTTGGCAATCTGCCCAACTGTAAATCCGTTGAGGTCGATGGAGTATGCCAGCATCGAGGGGTCTGACGCCGCATCCTCCTCAGCAGTCTCGAGAAACTCCACTACGCGCAGAAGGTTTTTGTTCAGCACGACCGTCTCGCCGCTGCGCGCTGCACGCGCAACGTCTTCAAACGTGCCGTATTCCGCCCAATCGCCATCACGGAGAATGTAGGCTTCTGCCATAGAGGCATCTTGGGCAAAAACGATGCCGTCGACTGTCTGCGCGACGAATGACCTCCCACCCGCAAGACCGTTGGCGAACAGTGCGGCTGCGGCGACCTTGGCAGAATCGACCAAACCATCTGCATACCAAGCGATATATGTGTCCTTCGAATTAGCTCCGGCTCCAACCTCGACTGGAATGCTGGGTGGGACACGGTCCAGCGTTCCGTACGACTCGATGGTAGAAGTGAAATTAAGGTCATTCAAGAAACTCAGTCGACCCGATGCCGTCGAGAAGGCAGAAGTCACCCCGAATGGCGCGCTGGGCGAATTGTCGACCGCGCAATCAGACGCCAAATCGAAGGCGTTAGACGCTCCTGCAACATCAACCTGAATACTCCCGTCAAGAACAATCGGGCTTCCCGCTATGCTTCGATAGGAGCTGCTAGACGATGCGTAATCCTTCAAAGAATTGAAGGCACCCACAGCCATCTGGCTTCCAGTCCCACCCGCTTCCGCAGACAGGGATACGCTGTCCTTCAGGTAGATTCCACCGCCAGCAGGCAGCAAGTACGTGTAGAACTGATAGATGCCGAAGGCAGATCCTTGATCGGCTTTCGCAATGAGGCTCGAATTGGCTATCGCAATCGACTCGGCCTGGTTGCACGAGTAGAGCGCAATCGCATCAACGCTGCCCTGCACGTCGCCTTCTATCGCTGCAGGAGTTCCCGTATGAACAGAAACCGCAGAATCCTTAATCACCACGTTATTGAGGTTTGGACTCGTCAGCTCGAGAGCCATTGCAGCGCTCGTGCCGGCATGGCTCGTGCTACCACCGGATACCTGATTCGACAGGTCAAGCTCAATGGTGCAATTATCGACAACGATATCCTGGGTCCTCTTATATGTTGCGGTATCGCTTACTCTTGCTGCGCCGCTGGCCGACAAGACAGCGATTCCCCTATAGTTTGTCACGGCGTTCGAGTTCTTATAGCTCGATTTCATGTCGACATTGCGGATAGCCAAGGAGCTGGTGCCATTCGAGACTATCGAGCCACCGTCGGTGAACTCTATTCTGCCGCGTTCTCCATCCGCTCCGCCTACTATCTCCACGGTGATAGACGGCTCGTCATTACTCGTGTTGTACCCACTGCCGAGGTTGATTTTTGCTGAACCCCCCGTTTCAGGGTTTCCAAACACGAGTGAGTTGCCCATCAGGTCGATATTGTATGAGCCCGCTTTCGTCACCTTGACAGTGCCCGTAAATCCTTCGACAGATTTCGATAGGTAATATCTGCCTGCAGCGGGCAATGTCACTATGGCGTTCTGAAGAGGAACGTCGTTTTCTGTTAGAAGGGTGTACAGATCCACGCCGTCGCCGATGTCAATCGAATTCTCCTTCCAAGCTGCAACCCAACGTACTGATTCAACTGGGTAGGTCTCAGGGAACACGAAGTCTTCTGGAGCTATGATCTCTGTTTCACCGAACTTTTTCCAGCCTTGGAACGTCCAACCTTCTCGTTGCAGATTCGCAGGAGGCGCAGTGATACGATTTCCATAAGAATCGACAATTTCGTCGCCAATACCACCAGAATACCAAATACTACCGTTGGCCATTCCGCCGCTTGTATAAAGCGCCTCAAAACTGACCGTGCTTTCTCTATGCAACCAGATGGCATACAAATCTATTGATTCTTCTGGGAACTTCCATCTTGAAGTGTTGTTCGTCGTGTACGAAGTAACGTTTTCTCCTCCAGGATCTTCTGCAAAATTCAGATATGTCCAATACTGATATGTAAAAACATGCTCTTCAGCCGAATAGGGCACGGCCTCACCTGGAGTACCAGAAATGGTTTTGATTTCGTTTTCCTTGTTGGCACCGGGGTAATTTGAATGCAGTGTTATGGTGACAAGCTGCTCCGCCTCCTGCCATTTCAGGGACCGCCCGTCGGCGGCGGCGGCCATGCCCGCGTAGATGCCGTCCGCCGCGGCCGGCGCGAACGCGGCGGCCATGCCCTCGGCGTCGCCGTCCTCGGCCACGGTCGCGAACACGCCGCCGTCGAGCTCGGCGGAGGAGAGCACGGTCACGGAGCCGGGCTCGGCCGAGAAGGACGCGCCCAGGGAGGCGGGCGCGCCGGCGAGCCGCACCGAGGCGGCCGGGCCGGCCAGCGAGCACGCGCCGGCCAGCGACAGCGAGGCGGACGCGGAGTCGAGGAAGGCGCCGTAGCCGGCGGACCCGCCGCAGGAGGCGGAGACCGAGGCGCCGTCGATGGACAGGGAGCCGCCGGAGGCGTACGCGCCCGCCGCGGCAGACGGCTCGCCGCCGGAGACGGCGACCGAGCCGCCGGAGACGGCCGTCGAGCCCGTCCCGGACTGGACCACGCCGCGGACGTCGTCGGCGCCCTCGGCGGAGATGGCGACGGCGATCCCGACGAGCGTCAGCGACTTCGGGCTGGCGTTGGTCACGCCGGCGCGCGTGACCCTGCCGTCAGCGCCCGTCGCGTCGGCGCCGGTGACCCTGGCGCCCCCGGCGCTGTCGGTCACCGTCACGTCGCAGCCCTTGACGAAGTTGAGGGAGCCGACCTCGTGGCCGGCCAGGTCAACCGTCGCCGGCGAGGTCCCCGTGATCGTGGTGTTGCACTTGGCCTCCACGCCCGGCAGGTCGCGGTTGAGCACGGCCACGCCGCCGGTCTGGGAGGCCGCCTTGACCGCCAAGCCGAAGGTCCTGTAGTCCACGCCGCCCACCGACCAGGAGCTGTGCGAGTGCACCGCGAGCTCGGCGGAGGCGCCGCCGTAGGAGACGGTCACGGTCGCCTCCCCGAACCCGATCGGGGTAACCGTCAGGGTCGCCACGCCGCCGGCGGGCTGGTCCACCCGGGCAAGCGCCACGCCCTCGTCGGAGCTCGAGGCGGAGAGCTCGCCCTCGCCGGAGACCTCCACCGCCACGGCGGCGGCCGTCATGAGCGACGTGTTGCCGGCGTCCCAGAGGTAGGCCTCCGGGGAGGCGAGGGACACGGAGGCTTCGAATTCACCGCGAATTAAACGCATATCAAAGGTTTCGCTTTTATTTCCAGCCGCTTCCGTTTCGGCAGTGCCAAATCCCTTTTTGGTAGCGCTCTCGTCCCTTTGATTATCGTTATTTTCACCGCTTGATGCTTCACCTGCGTTGGGGCCGACTTCTTCAGAAGCAGCTCCATTCCAGTCAACACCTGCGGGATCAGTTGTATACGTGTTGTTGCCATCATTTTCTGTGGAGTCGTTTGTTATCTGTCTGAATACAATCGCATTTCCCTCTTGCTGTAGGATGATGTTCGAGCCGGAAGCGTCTTCAAAACTGGAAAGGAACTGTGGACCAGCTTCGAAACCACCTTCGAACGTTGCCAAGATTGCATTGTCGGCATTGCCTGCGGCGTACACACGCATCGTGTTCTGTGGTTCGCTGGTGCGTCCGAACCTGAACGATGCTTCGTTTACGCTATATAAATCGCAGGTATTGTTCGATGAGGTGAGCGACGTCGCCAAAACGCCGTCGAACCCGACCTCTTGAACGTTGGTATATACGCCGTAGGCGATGCCGGTCGCCTCGTCGGAGAGCGGCGCCATGCCGTCGGCCCTAAGCGCGGCGATTCTATCTTCGCTCAGGTCGAACTTGTTGAGGGAAGAGGAAACAGAGACGCCCTTGAGCAGCGCATCTACCTTCGTGCGGGAATCGTTCGAATCGGCAAACCCGACGTAGATGCCGAACACGTCATGCGGCTTGCTTTCGGAGCCGACTGCTATCGTGTTCAGGTTGACGTCGATCCCAACCCCCCGCACGGTCAGTTTGGGAGCCTGCGAAACGTCTTCCAGGGCTGCGTAATTTGCCTGGATTCCACAGAGGGCATCGGAAACGCCGTTGGCCTCGACGGTCAGGTTCGCCTTCGGGATCCCATTCGTGTAAGCGGAATCCTCGATGACGACCTCGCCCGCCGAGGGGCCGACGTCTATGCCAGCGTACACGTCGCCGTTCACGACGGCCGAATGCCCTGCGAAGTCGAGCGTGATCGACTCGCCCGCAGGGGCGGCAACCGTCAGCATGCCGGTGGTTTCAACATCTCCCGACAAGACGTATGTTCCGGCCTCGCTCAGCACGAGACCGCCGCTTCGCCAGTCGTCGGTTATGTCAACCGTACTTGGCTCGCTCGAATGCTCTTCCGATTCAACGGCATCGACGCCAACGTCGGCGCCTCCACCGTTTGCGCTGTCATTTTCCTCCGACGCGCTCTCTGCAGACCTCTGCGAATTCAGTCGAGTAGGAGGCTATATGCCGTCCTCTCACACCACCGTACGTACCGTTCGGTATACGGCGGTTTCCCGGAACCGCTACACGGCGGTTTCCACAAGAAAGAAAGAGAAGCCCATCCTGCGCAACACCGCGTAGGACAAGGCCTGTTTCAACCCATCGCTTACGGCAGCCGCCCAGAAGCCCGCATGTGAGCCCCCGAGCATGACCGCCCGTTCGTGCGGAACGCCGGCGGCCTCGAGGCCGCCGATGCGCGATCGCACGAGCTTCCAGTTTTTCCAGAGCACCACTCTGAAGCGCGAAGCCAGCCACTCGTTAAGCTCGGCAACCACGCAACGTGCGTCATCCGCAAGCGCCATGAGCCCGTTACCCCAAGCAACGATGGCGGCAACCTCCCGCAGTCGCTGGGAGAGGGCGACACCCCGGCTCCTCGCCGTGGCATGCCTGAGCGCGGCCTTCATTCGCTTCAGGAGCGACTCGTGTATGCAAACACGAGGATGTTCCTGCTCAAGGATAATGCAGAACCCGAAAATGCTCGTTTCGGACGCTTTGCACGCCTTCGCAACCCACGCGTCCACGAACCCGTGGAGCACGTGCTCCAGGTAGCGTCCCATCGATTCCGAGACGCGCGTCGCGGCGGCCTCGCTCTTGAGGAACACCACGATGCCGTCGTCGCTTGCCACGTACCTGTGGCCGCGGCGCTCGAGCTCGCTGGTTATCATCTTCCGTGCCACGAGCTCTGCAACGGCGATGCCGAACCGGGCCTCGCCGCCCATGGGACTTGGATTATCGGATCTGGGGACTCTGCTTTCGGCGGCATACGAGTTCAATGCTCTCGAGATGCGGGAGGCGAAAGCCGCTTCGCCCGTGCTGTCGTACGCCAGCTGCGCCAAACGGCTCCTGAACCTCTCGTCTTGGATGGATCTTCCAGCGTCGAGGGAGATTTTCGCGGTCCACGTGAATCCGTCGAGCACGCATGCCTTGGCCGCCTCAAGGGCGGCGTGCACGCAATCTGTCCGACGGTCTTTCACGGGCCTGCTTCCTCCAGACGCCTTCTTCCGCTTGCACGCCTCCCTATGCGTTTTTCCGCGGGAGGACGCGAAGGATGCGGCTCCTCGTTCTTTCTCATGAGAAACCATGCGGTCGGGGGAGCTACCCCCGCCGAAATAGTAGCTAACATCGCCTTCGCGATGCTCGGCTGCGCGCTCGTCAGAAGGCGCTTCCGCATACGTGGGCACGCCGAGAAGGCCCCAAGGGGCCATCTCGGCGAACACTATGTTTTCTGCCGTCATTCGCATGTCAGAACGCCTCATGACTGCGCGCTTCCGGGATTCGGCCCTTCGGTCGCAGCATGCGCCGCTACCCTACTATGGCCTCTGCCGACTCCTCACGCGCACCTT
>JAZLCO010000053.1:0-9936 GCA_045614225.1 Eggerthellaceae bacterium
TGAGGCGGATGGTGCCAGCGCGGCGCAGCGGAAAGCGTTCATTGAGCATGTGCATGAGGCGGATGGTGCCAGCGCGGCGCAGCGGAAAGCGTTTATTGCAGGCGGCGAGACCGTTGTCAAACTCACTGGCACGGGCCTCGGTGGCCGCAACCAGGAGCTGGCGCTTGCGGCTGCCGACGAGATTGCGGGCATGGAAGGTGCGGCGGTGTTCTCAGTTGGCAGTGATGGCACTGATGGGCCCACGGACGCGGCAGGCGGCTATGTCGACGGTGACACGAAAGCTGAGCTAGAGGCACGGGGCATTGCGATTGACGAAGTGTTGGCGAACAACGATTCCTACCATGCGCTCGAGAAGGTCGGAGGGCTTATCATTACGGGTCCGACGGGCACGAACGTCAACGATGTAGCGGTTGCGCTGTACGCGCCGCAATAAGCGAATTATTTACCTAATTCTCACCAATAGTTGCTTGCTGAGTATTCGGCAGCAGTTGGTTACCGAATTCTCGGCGGCAAATGACTGTTCGAGAACGGTTTTGCATCGGTGACTCCCAATCGGATGTCGCGCATATAATAAAACCAATGCAGAGGCAGTACGACGGCGATCGGAGACGATCATCATGGTGAAAGCATCGACACTGGCAACGCTGACGAAGCTGGCGAAAGCAGCGACGAAGGGCGGTACGGATCTCACGGCTCTCATCGAGGCCGCGAGCGTCGCCGTCGCAGCTGCGAATGCGCTGCTGAAAGAGGCGAAGCCGATACTCGACAACGTGGATACCGAGGCAGTGGCCGAGATGGCTAAGGCAACCATGCAGACCGCGGCTCAAGGCGCGGGCAAAGCAGGGAAGGCTGCCAAGGGCGCGGCTAAAGGAGCTGCCGACAGCGCCGCCGACACCGTCTCCGGAATCTTCACGAAGCTCGGCGAGGCTAAAGACGGCATCTTCGAGGACCTCGCGAAAACCAAGGGCGAGAAGGAGCTCAAGAACGCCATCAAGACCGCCCGTCAGACGGTGCTCGAGAATGCGACGACCACTATCACTGTCTCTGACCTTGCGAAAGCCAAGGAAAAGGCAGGCGAGAGCGCAATCGGCCCGATCAGCGACATGCCCGGATGTTTCGTCATTGCCACCTACAAGAAGATGGACTTCGACAAAGATCTGACCGATTACATCGGCATTTACGTTGGGCGTGCCGACAATGCAGCTGCGGGCGTCGACCTCGCGATGTCGCGCGACGGCGACGCCGATGTCTACGCGGACGTGAAGTACAAGCAGAACGTGCACATCTACGTCTTCAATTGCATGCCTGCTGATCTCGATGAGCGCTATCTCGCCTTGATGCAAACGTTTACTGACGAGCGCCTGTACGCATAAGGCAGGAAGCACCTGTACGGGTGGGGCAGGAAGCGTCTGCATGCGTAAGCGGGAAACGTCGCGAGTGCAATCAATCATCAACGTCGCGACAGGCGTCAATGCCCGCGGTGTTTCTGTTTTCGCTTTTCCTGACGTTGCTCGAACCGCTCTTGCTTTTCTTGCTCGCGCTTCTCGCGCGCTTCCGTTTTACGCTGCAATCCAGCTGCTTCACGCTCTTCCGAAAGCGCTTGCTGGGCTTTGGTCGAAGGTCCGCGCTGCTTCAGCTCTCGAGCAGCCTCGCGTTGACGGCGTTTTGGATTGCTCGCCACTTTCACGGTCTCGTCGAATCCGATGGCTTCGGTAAAGCGAAGGCTGTTCCATTGTTCGCAGACGAGCTCTTGGATTTCCTCGGCCGCAGGTTCTGCGCCGAACACGACCCTGCACGCGCTGAGCTTTCCGCTCTCGATGCGCTCGAACGTCCCCACCCAAAATTGGCCGTCGTAATATACGGTCAGGGTGGAGGATACCCTGATCTTCCGCATGGCGATATCCTCCTTTATGTAATTGCCACGCGGAGAAGGGACAACCAAGGAGGCAGGTTACTGACGTCGGCGACAAGTTCGCAGGCGCACCCCGACTACCCAACGGGATCGTGTTTTTATCTCCGTGAGTGAAATGATATCACGCTTGCGGAGTTGAATAGAGCGTGGGTGGGTCAGTTTTAGAACACTTGAGCGCGGCGTGTGTTGGCACTGCGCCGGAAGATGCCATGCCCAGTGGATGACAGCGCGTCTCCAGTTTCTGCCATGTCAGCAGATGTCAACGCAACGTTAAACGATGCTGTACCCAGCTGCCGCTAGCGCTTCTGTCGCCTTGTCGAAATTGTCGTCTTTCACCAGGACATAGTCGGTGTTGTACGTGGATACGGCAAAGATGCCGATGCCGCTTTCCGCAAGGACGCCCGTGATGCGCGACAAGATGCCGATGAGCGAGAAGTCGAGGACTCCCTCGATGCGGAAGCCCTTCCAGCTGTCTTCGCGCTCGAGTGTTTGGGCTGGTGCATCGCTCGTCAAGCACACGAGCGAGATCTCCTCGTCCGTCTTGCCGATGAAGAAGAAGCCGCTGTCCAGATTGATGTCAGCCATCGACGCGACCTTGCAAACAGTCAGCTCGTGCGGCAGCTTTTTCAGTTCCATGGCAATCCCTTCGTGATGCTCCGTGGTCTGCTCGCATTGTATGATGTCGACATGATTGTCATCAAGCACGGGTAGTGCGTTGCGCAATCGTAATGCGATGACGCAGCACGGGTGACCGTTCGCACCGCTGAAGGGGAGAAGCATGGATGCTAGCACCACATTCACGATAAAGCCCATCGGCTGGGTCGAGTCTTCCTATGAAGGTGGCCCTGCTACAGATGTCGAAGCGACGATTGAGCTTTTCCCGGCATATGCAGAAGGCGCCGCGGACATCAAAGCAGGTGACAGGTTGATGGTGTTGTTCTATTTCGACCGCGCTTCCGAGGAGCTGCTCACCGTTCCGCTCATGGGCAACGGACCTTTGGTCGGCGTGTTCTCCTCGCATGCTCCCATGCGCCCGAATTCCATCGGCGTCACGGAAGTCCAGGTGGAGGCAGTCGACGGGCTTCGCTTGCTAGTCAGGGGCGCAGACATGTTCGATGGAACGCCCGTCCTCGATCTCAAGCCTGTTCCGACCCGCACAGAACGCTAAAAAGCAAGAAACGACTGCTTTCAAGTGAGCGTTTGGGTGCTCGGATGCTCGAAATCATCCGATTTTTGCCCAAACACCTTTTTCAGGGCCTCGAGGAGAGGGATCAGCGCCGTTTTCTTTGTGCCCACTGTCTTTGTTGTCAAAATCACAACAAGGGGATTACGCTCGAAAAACGAACGGCCAGCTTGCATAATTAGGGACGTTTCGCCAGGTAATAATGGGTTAAATGCCAAGACGGTCTTGGAAACTATTGCCAAGACGAGCTTGGAAGCAACAGTGGAAGATCTTGAAGGCGACGGCAGGACGAACCTGGAGGTAGCAACAGGACGACCCTGACAGATAGCAGCAAGACGACCCTGGTAAGTAACAGCAAAGCGACCCTGGAACCGATGTCATGGATAACGGACTCACCAACCCGCGTGTAATCGAACGGATAAGCGCCGGCCTTCTCAATGGATTTCAAAACGTGCAGACTGGGGCAGCGACCGCCTTTGCTTCAATTGCTGCGCGGTCGAAAAGCTGGTCATTAGACCTGGGGGTTCGCGCTTGTCAATTGTATTTCGGTGTCGTGCTGGCTTCAGCTCTCGCATATGCATTCGCCACGAATCCCGGAGATTTTGCCTATGATTTCAGTCTCGTGCACGGGTTCGTCACAGCAGCGCTTTGCGCGGTATGCATCTGGCTGTTCCAGAAGCATGCGAGGGAAGCGCGCACGTTTGCCATAGCCTCCGCCGTTGCGTGTGTTGTGCTTTCTGTTGCTGACGCGTTCTTGTTCGGCGCGTTCGACATGGTAGCTGCTCGTTTGGGAGCACCTGCGACGATAGCAATCCTTGCCGCACAATACTTGTGTGCGGTTGCGGTGGTTTTCTACCTGGCCACCTCGGTCACAGCGCGATACGTGCTCGATCAACCGCTCGACCGCACGCCTACCGCGCACGTGGGGTACAGCTTCGACGCTCCACTCAAGCAGCGCGTGCGTACATGGCCGTTCTGGCGTGATCTCGGCATCTATTTCATCGTGTTCTCGTTCGCGGGGCATTGGGCTGAGATGCTGTTCTGCTACAACATCTATCTGGGTGTTTTCATGGGCGACGTCGACTTCTCCGAAGTTATGCTCTGGCATCAATGGCTGTTCCCGTACTTTGCCGAAGGCGTGGCCGTCGTGCTCATCGTCGTGCTGCTGACGCCCGTGAAGGAGTGGCTGCTGAAGAAGTTTGGCGGGCGCGTGCTGCCCGCAGTACTCGTCAGCATCTTGGTCACGGCTGCTGTGTGCACGACTATCGACTTCACATGCGGCATGATCTGCAACCAAAACTACGAGGTGTGGGACTACCGCGCGCTTCCATTCAACTTCATGGGTCAAGTGTGCCTGCAGAACTCCACCGTCTACACGGTGGCGGCCTCACTTATCCTGTGGATCTTCTACCCGCTGATGGACCGCGGCCTGCGCCGCATGCCGCGCTCGTTCGCGGACGGGCTGTTCTTCGCCCTGCTGGGCGTGTACGCTTTCAGCGCGCTGCTTCACTTCATGTACGTGGGCGACGCTGGCCTGATCGTTGGCGACTTCGTTATGAAACCCGAATAGGGTGGGTTAACGGTCTTGTGACAAGGGGACGGTTCTCTCGTGCTAAGGGATCGGCGCTCTTGTGTCAAGGGGATGGCTCTCTTGACACAAGAACCAACGTCAAGGGGATGGTTTTCTTGGCACAAGAACAAACGTGCTTGCTCACTCACTAAGCGCGGCCAAGGTTTGACGCGCAGCGATTCCGATTCGGCTTGTTGCGAGCGCCTTCGCGGTGATGATGTCGTCGATGCTGTTGAACGTCCTCAGTGTCGACGTAATGCCGCCCAAGATGAAGGAAAGCTCGAGTTTCGTTTCGTCGGAAAGCTCTTCCCATGAGGCTCCGGTGATTTGCATCCAACAATCCTTTATGGCGTCTTGAATCGTGATCACCAACATGGGCGAGCCGCTGCGCATTGCAAGAATCACCTTGTTGAAGCGCTCGTCGAGGCCCTGCTCGGTAATACGGTTAACGTTCATCAGCTCAGGATGGGCGAACAACGCGAGTATCTGCATAGCTGCTTCAATCGAATAGACTTCCGAAACGGCGCTCTTGGCCACGTGCTCGATTGAGTCGAAATGACGGTAGATGGTGTTGTGGTTAACCTGTGCCTTTGATGCAAGCCCTTTCACTGTGATGCTGTCGTACGGGCCTTCTACAAGCATGCTCCAGAACGCTTCGATGATGCGTGTCCTTGCATCGGGGCCTGCCTGATCTTTCCTCGGTCGCGCCATGTTCACCCCACAAAACTAGACGAGAATTCTATTTGTTCTCTTTTAGCACAGCGTCTCGATATTTACAATTCGAGTCAGATGCAGAGAACGGGGGAACCTATGCTCGAGACAGGACGTCACGACGGTTCGGCCATCGTGTTCGCAGGCGTTTGCCAAGCGTTCGGTAGGAAGACGCCCTTCGCCGACATGCGCAAGACGGTGCTCGACGGCATCGATTTCGAGGTTCCGCGCGGGCAGATCGTTTGCCTGCTCGGGCCGAGCGGCTGCGGGAAGACCACCATGGTCGACCTTATCATCGGCAACACCATTCCCGTGGCAGGGTCAGTGACGGTGCTCGGCGAACAGGCTCCTTACTCGCATGCCCGCAAGAAGGTGGGTTACATGCCCCAGGACGAGGCGCTGTACGACGACATCACAGCTGAGGAGAACCTGCGATTCTTCGGTGCCATGGTCGGTTTGGGCGGGGCGCACTTGTCGGATCGCATGACCGAGCTGCTGCAATTCGCGAAGCTCGAAGATGATCGCAAGAAGCTCGTGTCCCATTATTCCGGCGGAATGAAGCGTCGGCTGTCGCTCGCCATCGCTATGCTGCACGAGCCAGAGTTGCTCGTGCTCGACGAGCCGACCGTTGGCCTCGACCCCGCGCATCGGCGCGTCATCTGGGACGAGTTTGACCGGCTGGCGGCCGATGGGACGACGATTCTGGTTACCACGCACATCATGGACGAGGCAGCCCGCTGTCATCGCGTCGTCATGCTGCAAGGTGGTCGGATCATCGCCCAGGGAAGTCCGACGGACATTTTGACGCAAACTGGGACCACCGACTTGGAGTCAGCGTTCCTCGCGCTCGACGCGGAAGCGGAGCTTAGCGCGGGAGAGGAGCTTAAGGCAGGAGAAGGGTTCGACGCGGGAAAGGAGGCCACCGATGCGTAACGTGTTGGCCATTGCCCGCCGCATCCTCGTGCAGTTCGCGCATGACAAGCGCACGCTCGGGCTGCTGTTCGTGGCTCCGATTGTGGTGCTCTGGTTGCTCACTGTCCTGCTCGGGCAAGGGGAGTACGAGCCCAAACTTGCCGCAGTCGATCTCCCATCCGAATTCGAGGCATGTTTGGTCGAGAAAGACGCGACCGTCACGATTGCCTACATGGACGAAGCGGAGCGTATGCTGTGCGCCAACGAGGTCGATGCTGTGCTCTACTGCGCTGGCAACGAGGGTGACGAGTTGGTGGTCTGGGCCGAGGGGTCCGACTCCACGAAGACGTCTGCATCGCTGCGCGTGGCAACCGAGGCGCTGGCCGACATGCGCGCCGATGCGGCTGACAGAATGAAGGCCGATGTCGAATCGAAGCGCGCAGAGCTTGAGGATCTAAAGTTACAAGCTGAGCAAAAGCGCCAGGACGTTCTGGACAAGACAGAAAAGTTCCGTGCAGCGTTCGACGATGTGCCCGATGCGCTCAAGCAGCAACTGGGCGTGAGCGAAGATGACCTGGATATCGCCGCCGAGTTCGACGATATCGAGTTCCCCAGCTTGGACGATTTCGGGTTCGACTTGTCCGACTATCTGCCGGTGTCGAGCGTGGAGCTGTCGTACCTTCACGGAAACGACGAGTGGAAGATGTTCGACTTCTACGGGCCTGTGTTCATCGGCATCTTCCTGTTCGTGTTCGTGTTCATAACAAGCGGGATGTCCCTGGTCAACGAGCGCAGTGCGGGAACCATGAAACGTTTCCTCGCGACCCCCGTGAAGCCCGCAGAGGTCCTCGGCGGCTACACGCTGGGATTCGGGGTTCTGGCGCTCGTACAGTCGGCGATTATCGTGCTAATCGCCCTTACGCTGATCGGGTTCCCTTGCGAAGGAAACGTCGCCCTGGTCGTGCTCACCGCGGTTTCGCTGGCCATCGTCAGCGTTACGTTGGGCTTGTTGGTAAGCGGCTTGGCATCGAGCGCGTTCCAAGTAATCCAGTTGATGTTGCTGTTCGTCGTTCCGCAGATCTTGCTTTCGGGGCTTTTCGACCTTTCTGCCGCGCCCGGGTGGCTTCAGGCCATCAGCGCCTGCTTGCCGCTCACGTATGGCGTGGATGCCCTGCGCGCAATCATGCTGCGCGGCGCCGGTTTGGCTCAGATTGGGCTCGATCTGGCTGTCGTCTGGGGTTTCGTCGTCGTGTTCTTCGTGCTGGCATCGATTGGCTTTCGCAAGAAGAGGGCGGCGCATTAGCCAAGGACGGGTGGATTCGCGAGAGCGCCAAGTGCTTGGTGCTCCGAGTGCTCAGTGCTTTTAAAAGTTCCTGCCGACTTGGTCGGGGGTACTCTGAGTCGAAGCTATTTCAGGCGTGTGGCCATGAATGCGAAAAGCATCACGGCCAACAGCGCCGAGAACGCGAGTGAGGCCTGATACGGTAGGGCAGGACCTGCAAACAAGCTGAAGCTTGCAAGCGGACCTGCGTTCGAAGGCAATCCGTCCGCTGTCCCGCTGACGGCTGCGACGGGTAAAAACGCCGTGACCAAAAACACGCTGACGGCTGTGCCGAACGACCCTGCAGCCTGGCGCAAGAGCGCAACGCTGGCACTGCCGTCGGGCACGATGCGGGGCTCCAAGCCGGAAAGGGCATAGGTGAGAATGGGGCCGATGAGGCCCGATACGCTTGCTGCTCTGATGGTCTGGAAGACCGTGAGCTGCACGAGCGAGGTCGTCTCGTCGATGAACACGCAGCCGACCGAGCCGATGACCAGAAACGCACCCGTAACAAGGACGACTTTGCGCACGCCGTACTTGTCGGCCAGCATGCCGGCGATGGGGTTGACTGCGATGGCCGTGAACGTCGATGGGAATGCCACCAGTCCAGCGTCGAGTGGTGTTCCGCCCAGCAGATCGACCACGTACAGCGGGATGACGAGCGTCGGTCCCAGGTACGATGCGAACAGCACGCACATCGAGATCAGGCCGACTCGGAATATCTTGGAGTCGAAGATCTCGAGGTGGATGAGCGGTTGGTCCACGGTGCGCTGGCGCCTCACGAACAGAACGAGGAACACGGCGCCCACGAACAGGGGAGCCCAGACCAGCGGGCTGGCGAGTCCGACGCTGCTCGCCTGCGACAAGCCGAGCAGCACGCCTCCGAACCCGAGCGTAGAGTAGATGAACGACACCATTTCGAAGCGCGCGGATTCGTTGCCGGCGTTCACGTTCTTCGCAAACAAGAGCGTCAGCACGATGAGCAGGGCGGCCAGTGCGGCCATCAGCACGAAGAAGCTGCGCCAGCCGAACGCGGCTTCCATCGCACCGCCGACGGCAGGGCCCACGTTAGGCGCCAAGCCCAGCCCGATGCCGCCGATGCCTGTTGCGGTGGCACGGCGGTTCTCAGGAAAACGCGTCATGGCGATGGTCTGCAGCTGGGGGATGAGCAAGCCGCCTGACACGGCCTGCATAACGCGTCCGAGCAGCATGATGAGGAAGTTCGGCGCGAACACGTCGACGAGCGATCCTGCTCCGAACATTGACAGCGCGATGATCGCGAATGCGCGGTCGCTGACGCGTCGTTGCAGGTGAGCGGCGACAGGTACGGCAACGCCCAGCACGAGGATGTACGCCGATGTCAACCATTGCCCCGTGTCGACATCGATGCCCAATTCGTCCATGACAGGCGAGATCATCGCGTTCAGGCCGGTTTGGGAGAGATTGCACAGCGAGGCACCGATCACGACGAGCGCGAACAGCACGATGGCGTCACGTATGCTGGTGGGGTTGCGCGTCGTGCGATCGTCCGCTGTCGGCACGTTAACCTCGTTCTCTATGGGTTTTCCTCAGAATACGCAGTTCAAATTATAGGTCGAATGCTGAGGATAATCATATACATTTACCGCCGCATTTGTGCCAGAGAACAATCATCGTGCCGCGGGCTTATATCAGGATGAGTCACTTTGACAGTCAAAGTGACTCATAAGATGTCTGGAGGCTTGATTCTCAAGAGGTTTGCACGGTTTCAAAGTAAAAATGCCAAAAAATCAACGATGTCTGAGGATTTTTCGAGGTGACAATTGTTACCGATAAAAATCACCCCTCTTGAACTGGGCTAATGGAAGTGCCTTATTTCCCAGGGTGCAGTTTTTGACCTCAAATCCTCAGATATCCTCGATTTATTGGCATTTTTACTTTGAAACCGTGCAAACCTTCGAAGCTAGGCGCTCGTTTCAGGTCGTTTAAAGGCTAGTTCGATAAGGTTTCGCTATACCCAATCAGAAGTAGCTGGCTATGGCGGAACGGAGGAGTCATGAATGCGCTAGAAACCAACCAAAAGAAAGGCACCGTTCTCGATGGCATGGGAATGTCGCTCACGGCACTGCTCATTGGGCTCGTTCTCATGTTGTGCCTGGCTCCATGCGTGTTCGCTCATAGCGATGCCGACACTACTCCCAGTTCGGATAGGCCAGGTGTGGCGCACGAATACGTGCGAAGATGATTGCCCAGATTGTTTCTTTGGGAATTGACAGAGGGCGGAATGAATCGGGTGTTGGTTGTGTGTTCAGGTGAACAGGGGACGGGCTTGGTGTTCACGCTTTTCA
>JAZLCO010000054.1:0-5568 GCA_045614225.1 Eggerthellaceae bacterium
TCAGGCTGGTGACATATGCCTTCGTGGCGTAGTAGACCGCCTGCAGGGGCCCGGGCATGGTCGCGGCGGTGGAGCTGACGTTCAGGACCTTGCCGGAACCGCGCTCGATCATGTCGGGGGGGAAGAGCTTGAGCATGCGCGTGGGCGCCTCGACGTTCACGGCGATCATGGACATGTCCTGCTCCATCGTGCGCTCGCGGGCGAAGTCCCCCTGGCCGCCGAAGCCCGCGTTGTTGATGAGGACGTCGGGCAGCCAACCATTGGCCTTGCAGGTGTCATAGACCTTCTGCACGTCCTCGGCCTTTGAGAGGTCAGCCGCAATCGTCTCGACGTTCACTCCGTACGTATCGCGCATCTCCAGCGCTTGCGTGTCGAGCTTGGCCTGGCTGCGGCCAACGAGGATGAGGTCGCCTCCCGTCTTTGCGTGTATGTTTGCGAAGCATGTGCCGAGTCCGCCGTAGCTCCCCGTGATGAGCGCCGTGTTTACCATGACAATCGTCCTTTCGGTCGTTCCTTTCAACTGATGCTGAGGAAAGATTACGGATGAACATGTGCCATATGAACATCGTTATGCGCCAATCTGATATCAAATCGCGCCAATTTGAACAGATCAGGTGTACTTGCGTCATCGTAATCCGGAAGATTACAGCCTCTCTCTCGTACCAGGACGGCGCTGTGCTGGCGCTTTCGAACGTCAATCGAAAACGGCTTAGAAAGGCTTATAAAGGCTAAAGGAACCCCTCTGCTCAACGTCGACGAGCAGAGGGGTTTATCGTGCTTGACTGGGGAAATATGGGCTTCCGTCACTCCCACTCAATAGTTCCCACTTTTCCGAGCGGTGCTCCCTCGTCCATCTTGCATCAGCTCGTGCTGTCACGTCCGACGAAACCACGCATTTCCGCACCTTCGGGTGGTAGCCAGCTGGTAGCCAGAAAGTGGCTACCACCCTGGTAGCCAGTGATGGGGAGTAAATGCCCCCGGTATGGGGAGTAAACGCTCTGACCTGCGGAAACAGGTGGTAGCCAGTCCCGTGAAACCGCGAGGTGGCTACTACCTCCGAAATCGCCCTCTGGGGCCGTTTTCCGGGAAATATGGGGAGTAAACGAAGGGAGTGAATCTGCATAGCATCTGACCTGCGGAAACGTCTTGCGTAACCCCCGAAATGGTAGCCAGTTGGCTACCATGCGCTTTAATCCCTGTATCTCGGCGCCCTATGCTCCCTTGGCGGCCTTCACGAGGTCCATGCCGGCACTCCACGCCTGCCCGGCCTTCTCGCCGACGGCGTAGTAGCCGTGCTGGAACTGGTCGAAGGTGAGCGCGCCCGCCTTCGCGGGGTCGACCTTGCCGTCCTCCGCGAGCACGGACTCCTCGGCGGCTGCGTTTACGATGGTTCCCACCACCATGTGCAGGTGCTCGGTCTCCACGACCTCGGCCAGCTCGCACTCCATCACGACGGGGAATTCGTTGATTACCGGCGCGTGCACGTGGGTGGACTCACTTGCGGTAAGCCCCGACTTGGCGAACTTGTCGGGCAGCTTGTTGCCCGTGGCGATGCCGAGGTAGTCCGCCTCGGCCATATGGGCCGCATCGGCGAGCGCGACCGTGAACGCGCCCGTCTCGCGGATGGCCTTCGTCGTCGCATGCCCCTCGCTGATGCACAGCGCCACCTTGTCCATGCCAGCAGCGCATCCCCATGCGGCGTTCATGGCCTGCACCGTGCCGTCCTTGTCATAGGCGGCCACGATGAGAACCGGCATCGGGAAGATGGCCGGCTGGGCTCCGAGATCCTTCTTCATGTTCGTCCTCCTGTCAGATTGTTCCTGCTTCTTCTGTACCCGTATGCTCCATGCGGTGCGGTCAGCCCGCGAGCAGCCCCTTCAAATAGTCCTCGGCAAAGCCTGCCATAGCACCCGCGAACCCGCCTTGCGGAAGCGGCATGCCTGCTTCCTCCATCGCCCTCATCTGCGCCTCAGAGCCGCACAGGTGCCCGTGAAGCGCGGCGGCGTGGTAGACGAGCGCCAGGTGTGCGTCTGCCGCCTGCGCCTCGTCGAGCTGCGGGAGCTGAGCGGCCATGAGCGAGACGGCCGGCGCGATGTCGGCCATGAGGTCGCGCTTGAAGCCGGCGAGCATTTCAGCCGAAACGTTCGTCTCGATGACCGAGGTGAGGATGCCCTGGTAGCGCCAGTAGCCGTGATGCGCGTCGGCGACCTTCGCCCAGCGCGCGGCGAACCTGCCCGCCGGGAGGGGCAGGGCGCTTCCGAATTCCGCCACCAGCGCATCGACGAACGCCCGGTGCTTCTGCCGGTAGAGCGCCAGGAACACCTCCTCCTTCGTCTGCGCGTAGCGGTAGAGGTTGCCCCGCGACCACCCCAGCTCCTTGGCGATGGTGGTCAGCGTCACCTCGTGGAACCCATGCGTGCGGAACAGCCCGTCCGTCGCCGCCATGATGTCGGCGAACCGCTCCGCCTTGTGCTCGGCGCTGTACGCCCTCTGGTAGTCGGCCATGCTTGTCCTCCTGTTCGTCTCGCAACGAATCATATTCCGAAAGAAACTTCTTGACAAGTGACGTTTCGTTATTTATTCTGCAATCGTAAGTAAATGACGTAACGTCACTTGTGAAAGGATTGAGACATGGATACCTTGAAGTTGAGCAACGGAGTGGAGATGCCCCTGGAGGGCTTCGGCGTGTTCCAGGTGCCCGACCCCGTCGAGTGCGAGCAGGCGGTCTACGATGCCATACGCGTTGGCTACCGCCTCATCGACACGGCCGCACTCTACATGAACGAGGGCGCGGTGGGCGCGGCGATAAGGCGCGCGGTCGCGGACGGGCTGGCTACCCGCAAGGAGCTGTTCATCACGACGAAGCTGTGGTGCAACGCCGCGAGCTACGAGGGCGCGAAGAAGGCGTTTGCCGACTCGATGGCGCTGCTGGGCCTGGACTACCTCGACCTCTACCTCATCCACCAGCCCTACGGCGACGTCTTCGGCGCGTGGAAGGCGATGGAAGAGCTTCTGGCCGAGGGCAAGGTGCGCGCCATCGGCGTCGCGAACTTCTACCCCGGCAGGTTCACCGAGTTCGCCGAGCTCGTCGACGTGAAGCCCATGGTAAACCAGATCGAGCTGCACCCCTTCTACGCGCAGTACGACGCCATCGAGAACATGAAGTCATACGGCTGCCAGCCTCAGGCGTGGGGCCCGCTCGCCGAGGGGCGCCACGGGATCTTCACGCACCCGGTGCTCTCCGAGATCGGCGCCAAGTACGGCAAGACCGCCGCGCAGATTGCGCTCAAGTGGAACGCGCAGCGCGGCGTGAGCATCATCCCCAAGAGCGTGCACGTTGATCGCATGGAGCAGAACCTGGACATCTGGGACTTCGAACTCTCGGCTGAGGACATGGCCGCCATCGACGCGCTCGACCTGGGCCATTCCGAGATCATCGATCACAACCAGCCCGAGACGGTGAAGTTCATCCTCGGCGCCGTGAGCGACTAAGAAGGAAGGGAAGGCAATGTCCAAGAGCCTGATAGTAGTGTTCTCCTGGTCGGGGAACTGCATGAAAATCGCCGAGCGCGTGCGCGAGGCCACGGGCGCCGACCTGTTTCGGCTGGAGCCGGTCGAGCCCTACCCGAAGGAATACCAGCCCACCGAGGACCGGCTACGCCACGAGCTGGAGAGCGGCATCATGCCCGACTACGTCGGCGATGTGGAGGGTTGGGAGGACTACGACACCGTGTTCGCCGGCTACCCCGTGTGGGGCTACACCATCCCGCCCATACTGCTCAAGTTCCTGCTCGACCACGACTGGGCGGGCAAGCGCATCGCCCCCTTTAACAGCCACCTGGGCAGCGGCGAGGGCGGCACGCACGCCGTGATCGCCGAGGCCGCCCCCGGCGCCGAGATGCTCGAGGGCGTTGTCATCGGCGGCAAGATGGTGGGCATGCAGCTCGGCAAGGTCGAGAAGTGGGCCAAGAAGATTGCCGGCTAAGAAACTTGCGACGGCGATGTTTGTAGTGGCATTGTGCCTCGTTCTTGCGGGATGCCAAGCGCAGCCTGCGAACATCTCGGAAGCAGGAGCCGCAACGGAAACGCGTTCGGAATCTGCGCCATCGGAGGAGGTGGCCAGCGGAGGCGATGAGGTGTTCGGCATAGGAAAAAGCTACACGACCGAGGACATGTGGGTCGAACATGACGGCAAGCGCGTGTACGGCGTGCTCTACACACCCAAGGGGCTCGCGGGCCCGGCGCCGGCCGTCATATGCTCGCATTACTTCGGAGGCACGCACGCCGACAGCGCCGAGTACGCGCGGACCATGGCCGAGCGCGGCTACGTGGCCTACGCGTTCGACTTCTGCGGCGGGGCGTACTCGTCGCGCTCGACGGGGGCGACGACCGAATGCTCCATCCTCACCGAGGCCGACGACCTCTCCGCCGTGCTCGATGCGGTGCGCGGGCTCGACGTGGTGGACGAGCGGAGCGTGTTCCTGCTCGGGCAGAGCCAGGGCGGGGCGGTCAGCGCCATCGTCGCCGCCGAGCGCCCGGCCGACGTGGCCGGCCTCGTGCTGCTCTATCCGGCCTTCGTCATACACGACGAGATGGTCGAGCGCTTCGGCAGTGCGGAGAACGCGCCCGAGACGTTCACCTGGTGGCAGGAGCTAGGGCGCGTGTACGCGGTCGACGCCATGGACTACGACTTCTACGGGCACATCGGCGATTACGATGGACCGGTGCTGCTCTTCCACGGCAGCGCCGACTCGCTCGTGCCGCTGCGTTACGCCGAACGCGCCGCCGAGACCTATGCCGACGTCGATTTCGAGGTGATCGAGGGCGCGGGCCACGGCTTCTACGGCTCCGATCAGCGCCACGTGCTCGAACGCACGGCCGCGTTCGTCGGGGCGAACGTCAAATGAATGCGAACCGCCGCCGCGCCTTCCACGATCTCGGCGGCGTTAAAATGTCAAGAAGGTTCAAGCGAAAGGAAACGACCATGCCGATCAACGAGGGAAACAAGTTCGGGTTCGTCTACGACGGGGCCATCGAGGATAACGTGCCGGGCGCAGTGAACGTGCGCGCGGTCGCCTACAAGAGCAACGGGGTCGAGGTGGCGGCCAACGTCTACCTGCCGGCCGGCTACGACGAGACCGCCGACAAGAAGTACGCGGGCGTCACGGTGGCTCATCCCAACGGCGGCGTGAAGGAGCAGGTCGCGGGCCTCTACGCGCAGAAGCTCGCCGAGCACGGCTACGTGGCCATCGCCGCCGACGCCGCCTTCCAGGGCGCAAGTGCGGGCGAGCCCCACTTCACCGACAAGCCCGCCTACCGCATCGAGGACGTGCGCCGCATGGCCGATTTTCTGGCCGGCTTCCCGGGCGTCGACCCCGAACGCATCGGCGCGCTTGGCATATGCGGGGGCGGCGGCTACACGCTCGGCGCCGCGCAGCCGCTTCCCGTCATCAAAGCGGTGGCCACGCTTTCCATGTTCAACACCGGCCGCATCCGCCGATACGGCATGGGCGACGCCGACAAGGAGAGCTTCCCGCAGCGCCTGGCCGAGGCCAACGAGGCGCGCCG
>JAZLCO010000055.1:0-5489 GCA_045614225.1 Eggerthellaceae bacterium
GCGTGAACGCGATGGGGTTAGACGCCCAGATGATGATCATGTCGTCGCAGTTGTTGGGCAGGTACTTGGTGTTCGGGATGATGCCGCCCAGATCCGATAGGCCAGCCAGGATGGGGCCCATGTCGATCGACGGGCCTTCAAGGCGCGTAGCGCCGAAGGCGTTGGTGAAGCGCATGGCCAGGTCGAAGTTCGTCGAGCGGTCGGCGCCGGGTACGCCGCACCAGAATGTGTTCACGATGGTCGAGGCTGGGCCATATTTCTCGGCTGCCTCCAGCATCTTGGCGCCAATCTCGTCGAACGCCTGATCCCAGCTGATTTCCTCCCACTGGCCGGACCCGCGTTCGCCCACTCGCTTGAGCGGATGTAGCAGACGGTCCTCCGCATAGGGAATCTTGCCGCTCATGATGCCCTTGCTGCAGATGCGACACCCTGGATGCGGGCCGGGAAGCGGCGCACGCTGTGTGCGTACGATCTTCCCATCCTTGGAGTGGACTTCGAGGATGCAGTGCTCGTGGCACCCGAACCCCTGGCAGGGGTTGTACGTCACCCTCTCTTCCGAATTACCCATAACGCCCCCTTCTCTTGTCATGCTGGGCCGCTATTGCAATCCGTGATATGCAAATCCTCCACCCAGCCCTGTTGGTACCCACATTAGCGAGTGCGAAATCGTAGTAAAAATCGCGATGTTCGCTTGTACCACGAAATTCGCAATAGCTCCCACGGGAATCGCGATAGCGCAACGACCTGCGGGAAGCTTGAGTTTGCTAAACTGGTTTTCATACCGGCACGAGGGGGTTGGGATGGACATCGAGCTGATGCGCGAGTTCGTCGTGTTCTCGCGTTACCTGAACTTCAGCAAGGCAGCGGGAAAGCTGAACTTGGCGCAACCCACGTTGAGCAGCCATGTGGCTGCCATGGAAAAGGAGCTTGGTTTCGACCTGGTGCAGCGAGGCAAACGGCTGCGCTTGACGCCTGCAGGAAAGCGATTCTGCGCCGACGCGGAGCGCATCGTCAAGGATTACACCCGGGCGGTCGAGAACTGCAAAGCCGTCGCCACCCAGAAAGCCGGCAGCCTCGTGTTCGAGAAACCGATACACCAAGGCGGGATCGACCGCGAATTCGATCTGGCGCTCCTGCGCTTCCAAGAGGCAAACCCCACCATCGCCGTGCGCAAGCAGGCCACACAAGACCGTACCATCCACGAAATACTGGAGGAAGGCATCGCGGATGTAGCCTTCGTGTTCAACGATTCGATCGAGCTTTATGACCAACCGTTGGCCGCGCGAGTCGATTGCGTGCCCGCACCTGATTGTGAACGAGGCCCCTACTATCTTTGGCTCGACAACTCGCATCCGCTGGCAAATCACGACAGCGTGAACGTCACCGACATCGGCGGCTGCCGCTTCCTCATCCCGTCCTCGATTCGCTACCAGAGTCTCGAGACGCTCGCGCAGGTTGGCGTCGGGCTGACGGGAGTCCCCGTAACCTGCTCGTTTTGGCCGGGCTCGTACGAGGAATGCATTCTGAACATCCGCCCCGACGAGACGATGATCGTGAACACCGACGACTTGCGCGAACCCGCGTACTCACTCGTGCCGAACCGTTGCCATGTGCGCCTTTGCGGCATCGAGGAGCTCATCAAGCCGAGCTTCGTCTTCCTGAAGGACAACGACAACCCGGCGCTCAAAGCGTTCGTGGATTTCCTGGCGTCTTAACGACACACGACAAGACAGGCGGTTTGTCGTCTAGCAGCAAGTTCTTCTGTTGCGCAGTTGCTCCTTGCGGGTCGACTTCCGCACCTCCTCGTGGTAGAAGTAGTTGCAGATGACGGGCGGCTGGCCGAAATCGGAACGATGCTGCTCGCCATCATCGCGCAAGTAGGTCATGCCCTGCCTTTCGGCGTACGCGCGAACTTCCTGGTCGAGCTCCGTCCAGTAGTCGCGGCTCTTCTTCGCGTAGATCTCGCGGTAGAGGCTGTCCAGCTCCGGGTGGTTCTCGTGCACCCACTCCAGGATGCGCGGTCGGTAGTCTCCGCGCAGGTTCAGGTTCTCCAGCCACACGAGGTTGCACTGCCCCTTCGCGCGCTCGATGATCTCCACGACGTCGGTGATTCCAGGAAATATCGGCGAGATGAAGCAGGTGGTCTGCACGCCCGCCTCGTAGAACTGGCGCATGGCATCCAAGCGCCTCTCTATGCTCGCGCCCCGGTCCATGGCGCGGCGGAAACCCTCGTCGAGCGTGTTGATCGACCACGACACGTGCGCGCCTGGGAAGCTCTTGATGAGGTCGAGGTCGCGCAGGATCAGGTCGCTCTTGGTGGATATGCTCACCGTGCAGCCGCTTCCCGCCAGCTGCTCCAGCACGGCGCGCGTGCGGCCGTACTTCTTCTCGATGGGTTGGTAGGGGTCGGTCACCGAGCTCAGGAACATCTCCTTGCCGGCGTAGCGCTCTGGGCGCTTTATCTCAGGCCACAGCTTCACGTCGACGAAGCTCCCCCAAGGCTCGGGATGGTTGGTGAAGCGCTTCATGAAGCTCGCGTAGCAGTACTTGCAGGCGTGCGTGCAGCCCACGTAGGGGTTCACGGCGTAGTCTGACACCGGCAGGTTCGTCTTGGTGAGGATGCTCTTGACTTCGATTTCCTTAATAGCAGGCATGTTCCAATCCCCTTGTCATCGGCTCTATCGCACTTCGCGCAATCTCTCGACAGCAGCATCGAAGCAACTTGCCATGTAGTCGATGGACGCCTTCGAGATGCCGTTTGTGGATGCGGCCTTGTGCCAACCCTGCAGCGTTCGCGCCATGTCGTGAGCCTGCGAAACCGCTTGCGCGTGGTTTAGCCGGTACCACTCGCATGCCGCGATGGCGACTTCAGGCAACGCCTCGTCATTGTCGTAGTCGATGGCGCTGCGTAAAAACTTCGAGCTGTCCCCCGGCGTCGGGTTCACGTCAAACGCTGGCGATAGGCGCCAACCTTCCTTGTCGCGGAGGAAGCCGTGGTTGCGCATGTGATCATCGGTATTGCCCACCGCACAGCTGAACAGCACACGCTGCCACAGCTCCTGGATGTCGGCTTCGGGGCTGCTCCCCTCCTCTTCCAGAAAAGAAACGAGGTCGAGGTACGAATAACGTCCACCATCGTCTCCCTGCACAGCGGTCAGTCCGCTCAAGTACGAGACGCGCCGGTCGCCCTTCCGGTCGAATCGAGCGAGCAGCAAAACGGAGCGGCCGCCAACGCGCAGAAGCCTGGTTTTGGGAACGCGGATTCCGCATCGCTCGGCCAAGTCGAGAGCGGTCTTCTCCCAAGCACACACGTCCTGCGCGGGAAGCTCGTCGGCCTTCGGGAACTTAGCTATGTTCAACGACCCGTGCTCATCAATCACCGACGCCTTGGGTCGGGCACCTCCCAGGCTCGAGCCAGCCGCCACGAGATCGCCCACATCAGCGTCGAGATCTTCCGCGGCGCGGTCAGCTGCAGACAACAATTCGGGAATGCGAACTTCGCGAGGCACTCCGTCCGCGATGCCGGCTATCGGAACGCCCTCAGCCCAAAAGCGCAGCGCTCCCTGGCGAGCCTCGTCGGCAACACCGGCCAGGTAATCCACCTCGAGCAATGCGCGCATAGCGCGCCTTTCCGACCTAGCAGAGCGACGCTCGGCCCTCAACATGAGGTTTCGGCCCCATCGGTCAGGCATGCAGTCCTCGAAGACGCGAAACATCGACTCGCCTGCAGTATGCAGGGAGGCATCGGACAGCGGCATGTCGGGCGCCAGGGGGAAAGCACGGTGATCTGCAAGATAACCAGCATCGTAACGGAAGCTGGCCGACTCGATGCCACGTCTAGCATGGGCGTAAAGGATGCCAGCGAGGACATCCTCGCCGTCGATCTGCACAGTGACGTTGAGTTCCATCACCGCCTCCTCACGCGCTGCGGCGTGTCCTCGTCGGCGCGCAACCGACCCTCAGGCGTGTTCAGGGGATCGGTGCCTGCGACAACCGAATCCAGGATGCCCAGGATGCGCGCAATCCGGAGGAAATTCTCGAAGCTGCCGCACCCCTCGTTGAGCAGGGCACGCACAGTCGGCACCGAAATGTTCGCGCGTTCGGCGAGCAGGCCCACAGTAATGCGCTGCTGTCTGCGAGCGAGATCGAGATTGTGGGATACGTCCCGCATCGCCCGCGCAACCGGTATGGGAGTCTTTCCTGACATGGCTATCCTAACAGTAATAATATTTTCTTAATTATTTTTTTATAGCAAATATTATTACTGTTATCAACCTTCCATTTGATGAAGGACCACAAGGAGACGAGCGGTTTGTCGTCTCGCATGTCCCCCATCGTAGCTGCCTCGCATACGCCGAACGGCAGGCTCATCGCTTCTTCAGGGCGTTTTCCGGATCCACGTTCCTCAGGAGGGACGGGTTGTCGAAGAGGCTCGTGCACAGCAGCTCTTCCCGTGATAGCTCGTTTTCGGCAAGCCCGAGGGCATTCTCGTAGAACGCGACGAGGAAGCGGTCGTCAGGGAAGATTCCTGCCGCGGCATTCCGGTACATGGCGCGCACGAGCGCATCCCGGAAATAGCGGGCGTTCTTCTCGAAGGGCTCATTTGCAACATCGAATCCAAGATGGTTCAGATAGAGCTCGGAAAATACAGCCACCGTACGGGTGTTGCCCTCGTAGAAGGAATGGATTTGCCGCAGGAACGCGATCGTATGGCAAAAGCTCCGAAGCTCGTCGTTCCCGAACGCGCCGTACGCCTTTGCCGCCTCCGAGGCGAAAGCGCCCTGAAGCGACATGTCATACGTCAGGGGATCCGCATAGAGGACGCTGTCGCCGTTGAGGATCTCCTCCTGCTTGACCATGCGCTCCGACTTGAATTCGCCGGGATGGTACACAGCGGGGTCGAGATCTTGGAAGAGGTAGCCATGGATGCGCGCCAGCATCTCGGGCGACAGATAGAAGGCACCACGCGCCAGCAGCTCCGCGATTCGCTGGCTCACCAGGTCGGCTTCGGCGGAATCGCCGTGCTCGCCGGATTCGTGGTACGAGCGCACAAGAGAGCCCACCTCGGAGAGGCTCCTATCGCCCGAGATGTAGGCATGGGCGTTCTCGCGCAGGTAGTCGGACACGGTCAGCCCGTCGACGTCCTGCAGCCCGATGGCAACTGCCCAGTAATGTCTACGTTGGGCCTCGGAAGCGTGCTCTGAGGCTGGCTCGTACCCGAAATCGTCATAGCTGTCGGCAGACATCGCGCTTTTCCATTCTCGCGTGCTGGTTTGCACCCATTGTACATCGCGCTCGGTCAGCCGTGCTCTGGGGGAATCCGAACAACAAACGGCGACAAACCACCTGCCTCCTTGTCGCCTGTCGTCTTGTAGCCCACGGCCATCACGCCCCACTTCACCGGCCCGCCGCAAACCCGCCCCCAACCCCCGCTTTTTGCGCACCGAAAAAAAATACCGCTGCAAAAGAGGGGGGGGGGGGCGGCGCTC
>JAZLCO010000056.1:0-2229 GCA_045614225.1 Eggerthellaceae bacterium
ATCCGACCTAAGATGGGAGTCCGCGTCAACGCCCCTGAACCTCAGATACTCCCTGAAACTAAGTGGCCAGACCTCGATTTCGCGAGGCCACCCCCTCAAAGCGCTCTTCATCTCGGCAGACAGTGTACTCGCATTGCTTCCGCAGACGTATATGTGCTTGCAGGAACCCTTGAACAGCCGCAGCACGAAATACTCCCAACCCTCGACAAGCGGCAATTCGACAAAAAACAACCATACATCCTTCAGTTCTGTATCAGGATACATCTCCCGATAGGCTTGGATAATTATATCCAGCTCCTCCACTGTCATGTATTTGATGCGCTCGTCGTCAAAACCGATCCAAAGGATGTTCTCCTTTCTTACACCTTTCGAAAGTAGCCGATTGATTGCAATCTCCATCAGTGTTGACTTGCCACACCTGCGCACGCCTGGAATAGTGATGATTTCATCGGCATCAATCGGTAAAACGACATCTCTGTCTATTACCACGAACGGCATTTCAGACTGCTTTTGTGCAATCAATGTCTTGAAAATGTCTTTCTTACTCATGCCATCTTCCCTTTTTAACGGACGTCCATCGAACTTCTTTTCCGCTTTCAAAGGAAAGTATAGCAGATTCCGATGCCCGTCGTCAAGCGAGCGACACCTGGAGTTTACCCATTTTTTAGCTTCTACCGATCAAGCCCTCGCCAAAGCCGCCGATTTTTAACTCCGATCGGTGTGGCTCCCGCTACCGCTCCGCCGGTTTGAATCGCTTCGCGCGCCCGACCGACTTCCACCGTTCTGAAAAGAAGTGTGGCCTTCCCGATCCGTTTTCCTGTACAATACAGGGTGCAAAAGAAAGGAGAAGGCCACGCTGTGAATGATAGCACAATTGCCTTCAGGGCGAAAGAGCAACTTGGAAAATTTCTGGGCAAAGTGTTTACCCATTTTTCAAGGCCGAAGCAGAAGTTCATGGCCGACATGCTCTACGGGATGCAGGCCTCGGGCGACACACAGCTCTCGTCAATCATGCGCGCGATAAACGACGACCCCGGCATGCGCCATGCCGTCGAAAAGCGACTGAGCCGCAACCTCGCCGACGAAGGCCTGTGCGCGGCCGTCAGCAAGGCCGTCCTGTCCGAAGGCGCCAGGCACGTGAAGGACGACACGCTCGTCCTCGTCGACCCGACCGAGATCAAGAAGGAATACGGCTACCGCATGGAGTACATCTCGCGCGTCAGGGACGCGAGCAGGTCGTCGAAGGAGGACAGGCCAGTGCTCGTCAACGGCTACCACGGGTGCATGGCCGTCGCCTGCCAGCCGGGGAAGCGCAAGACGATCCCGCTCGCCCTCGAGCTCTGGTCGCCGCGCGCGCCTGGGCACACAAGCGAAAACGACGAGGTGCTCAGGATCATCGCGATGGTCATGGCCGCGACGGGAGGGAAAGGCATCATAGTCTACGACCGGGGTGGCGACAGGCCCGCGTTTTACAGTGCTTTCGTCGAGAACGGATGGGATTTCATCGTCCGGCTCAAGGCGCGAAGCGTCCTCTCGTGGAAAGGCCTGCACGAAATCCACGAGCTCGCCAGGCAGTGCACGATGCGCCACCGCCACCACGTCACCTTCGACTCGCACGGCAGGGAATGCAACGTGCAGATCTCGTTCGGGGCGATGCCGGTCAGGCTTCCGATGCACCCGGAGAAGGAACTGCACATGGTTGTCGCGAACGGCTTCGGGGACGCGCCGATGATGCTCCTGACGTCGCTCCCAGTCAACGGGTCGTTCGAGTCGATGTGGCGGGTCGTCGAGGGATACCTGAGCCGCTGGAGGATCGAGGAGACGATCCGGTTCGTCAAGCAGTCGTACGGCTTCGAGAACATCCGCGTGCTGTCGTACGCGGCCATCCGGAACATGGCGTCAATCGTCCTTGCGACGACGTACTTCGCCACGACGTGGCTTGGACGGCACGTGAAGCGCGAAGTCCTCGCCGAGCACCTCAAGGCCCTGTCGCAAAGGCTCGGCGACGAGCCCCAGTTCGCAAGCTACGCCATCGCGGCCGGAATCAAGAGGGCCTTCACCCGCTTCGGGAAATGGTGCCGCAGGATCATCGACCCCGAACCAGACCCCGCAGCCGAGGAGACGATGCCCTATCTTCCAGGATTCGGCGAGCTGTTCGCGCCAGACACCTGCTGACATCGGTGTCGGGCGAATCAAGAACCGCGAAGCGCTGCCCTTCCGGCGGAGCGG
>JAZLCO010000057.1:0-15485 GCA_045614225.1 Eggerthellaceae bacterium
TGCAGCGGACCAGTACCCGGCTCCCCTCGCGAAGAGCTCGACCGCCGCTCTCCTCATATCAGCATCGTGCCCGGTTGATGGTTTAGACCCCATAAAGAAAACCTCCCATTTCCTGTTGTCCAAGAAATGGGAGGCAGTTCAATTTCGTCGCGGCCCTTTTTCATTTACCATGAGCATGTGCAATCAGACCCCGATGAAACGAGGTTTCCATGGCTGAGTTTATTTATCAAATGTACAAGGCGCGCAAGGCGCATGGCGATAAGGTCATACTCGACGATGTGACCATGGCGTTCTATCCAGGCGCCAAAATCGGCGTTGTCGGCCCCAACGGCATGGGAAAGTCGACGTTGCTCAAGATCATGGCGGGCATCGAAGAAGTGTCGAACGGTGAAGCATCCCTGACTCCCGGTCACACAGTTGGCATCTTGCTTCAAGAGCCTCCGCTCGAGGAGGACAAAACCGTGCGCGAGAACGTCGAGATGGCATTTGCCGATGTGTTGGCGAAGGTGGCGCGTTTCAACGAGATCGGCAACGAGATGGCCGATCCCGATGCAGACTTCGACGCGCTTATGGACGAGATGGGCAAGTTGCAGGACGCAATCGATGCTGCGAACGGTTGGGACCTCGATTCGCAACTTTCCCAGGCGATGGACGCATTGCAATGCCCCGATCCCGACATGCCGGTAAACGTGCTGTCAGGTGGCGAGCGGCGTCGCGTGGCATTGTGCCGATTGCTGCTCGAAGCTCCTGACCTGCTGTTGCTCGACGAGCCGACAAACCATCTCGATGCCGAGTCGGTCTTGTGGCTCGAGCAGTTCCTCTCGAAGTATCCGGGCGCCGTTCTTGCGGTCACGCACGATCGCTACTTCCTCGACAACGTTGCCGAATGGATCTGCGAGGTCGACCGCGGCACGCTCTTCCCTTACAAGGGTAACTACTCGACGTATCTGGAAACGAAGGCCGCACGTCTCGAGCTTCAAGGTCAGCAGGATGCCAAGCGCGCCAAGAAGATGAAGGCCGAGCTCGAATGGGTGCGTTCTGGTTCGAAAGCACGCCAGGCCAAGGGCAAGGCGCGTCTCGAGCGCTATGAGCAGATGGCGGCCGAGGCGGCGAACCGTCGCGATGTCGACTACACCGAGATCCATATCCCCGTGGGCCCGCGCTTGGGTTCGAAGGTCCTCGTGGCCGATCATCTGCACAAGGCGTTCGGCGACCGCGTGCTCATCGATGACTTGTCGTTTACCTTGCCGCGTAACGGCATCGTGGGCGTCATCGGCCCGAACGGTGTGGGCAAGTCGACGCTGTTCAAGATGATCGTGGGCGAGGAACAGCCCACGTCGGGCACGCTCGAACTGGGCGAGACGGCCGTGTTGTCGTACGTCGATCAGGCTCGCGCAGGCATCGACCCCGACAAGAGCGTTTGGGAAGTCGTTTCGGGCGGGCTCGACTTCATGGAAGTCGGCGGCACCGAGGTGCCGAGCCGCGCGTATGTGGCAGCTTACGGGTTCAAGGGTTCTGACCAGCAGAAGAAAGCTGGTGTGCTCTCTGGTGGCGAGCGCAATCGCCTGAACCTGGCGCTCACGCTGCGCCAGGGTGGCAACCTGTTGCTGCTCGACGAGCCTACGAACGATCTCGACACCGAGACGCTCGCCAGTCTCGAAGAGGCGCTCAACGAATTCACGGGTTGCGCGGTCATCACGAGCCACGACCGCTTTTTCCTCGACCGCGTAGCAACGCACATCCTCGCCTGGGAAGGCACCGATGAGAATCCGGGCAACTGGTACTGGTACGAAGGCAACTTCGAGGCTTATCAGGAGAACCGCGTCGCCCGTCTTGGCGTTGAGGCGGCAAAGCCCCATCGCGTGCATCGCAAGCTCACGAGGGATTAGGGAAATGAGATGACAATCGTCGGTGCAATTGCAGTTCCGCATCCGCCTCTGATCGTTCCCGCTGTGGGGCGGGGCGACCAAGCGCGCATCCAAGACACGATCGACGCATATGAGCAGGCGACGGCCGAGCTTTTAGCGCTCGAGCCCGACTGCCTGGTGGTGACGTCGCCACATGCGCCGATGTTCCGCGATGGGTTTCACGTGACGACGGACGATGTGCTCGATGGCAGCATGGCGCGGTTCCGTGCTCCGCATGAGCAGATTCATGCATCCTGCGATGTCGAGTTGGCACGCGAGATCATCCTGCGTGCGAATGCTGCAGGCATTGCAGCGGTGGGGAGTGACCGCTATCGCGAGGACATGGACCATGGCACCTACGTGCCGCTCTACTTCGTGCGAGAGGCGTGGCGCGGTGCGAACCCCGATGCAGGGAGCGATCTTCCGTGTCCAATCGTGCGCATCGGTTTGTCGGGGCTTTCGTTTGCCATGCATGAAGAGCTTGGGCGCGTCATCGCCCAATCAGCTGAAGAGCTCGGGCGTCGGGTGGGCTTCATCGCGAGCGGCGACCTTTCGCACAAGCTGCTGCCCGAAGGTCCGTATGGGTTTGCGCCTGAGGGTCCCGTATTCGACGAGCGTATAGGCGAAATCTTCGCATCCGGCGATCTCGGCGGGCTCTTCGAGTTCGACGAGGCGTTTTGCGATCGTGCTGCTGAGTGCGGCTTGCGTTCGTTCCAAATCATGGCGGGCGCCATCGACGGGCTGGGGTTCAAGTCGCAGATACTATCGAACGAGGGACCGTTTGGCGTCGGCTATGGTGTCGCAACATGTTTCCCGGTGGAGTAGCCAAGGGGAACTAAAAGTTATCCCTTTTACCTGTTCGCAAGGGAAGGAGAGGGTGGAAATGCCTGAAAGCATCGATCCGCATATCGCATTGGCCCGTTTGTCGGTCGAGACGTTCGTGAAAACGGGGCGGCCAGCGGCGCTTCCCGACGATGTCGATCCCGAGCTGCTCTCACGCCGTGCAGGCGTGTTCGTCTCGCTGCACGAGTATGGTGATCTGCGCGGATGCATCGGCACGATTTCCGCGACGACGAGGTCGATTGCCGAGGAGATCATCCAGAACGGCATCAGCGCATGCAGCCGCGACCCGCGTTTCCCGGCGGTTCGTCCGGAAGAACTGGACTATCTTGATTACTCCGTCGATGTGTTGGGCGATGCCGAGCCTATCGACTTGCCTGACCAACTCGATCCGAAACGCTATGGCGTCATCGTGACCAAGGGTTGGAAGCGGGGGCTTCTGCTTCCCAACCTCGACGGTGTCGACACGGTCGGCTATCAGCTGATGATTGCCAAGCAGAAAGCCGGCATAGACCCTGCCGACGATGATGTCGAGCTCGAACGCTTCGAGGTCGTGCGCCATACTCGTGGTGGCGAGCCGCGCGTGAGGTAATCCCATGACCTGCTGTACGACGTGCCCGCATACATGCTGCCTGGGAGAAGGCTTCTATGGTCTCTGCAGATCGCGGCGCGGTCGTGACGATGAAGTTGTTGCCGAGGGATATGGCCGCATCACCTCGCTCGCGCTCGATTCGATTGAGAAGAAGCCGATCTCATGTTGGCGTGGCGGCACGACTGTTCTGTCGCTCGGAAGCTACGGCTGCAACATGCGATGCCCGTTCTGCCAGAATGCATCGATTGCGCAGGTGGGTCCTGATGAAGTGGACTGGCGTGTTGTGTCGCCTGCGGAAATCGTGGAGACCGCTCTCGGTTTGTCTTCGCGTCGCTGTATTGGCGTTGCGTACACCTACAACGAGCCGCTCATCAACTGGGAGTTCCTGCGTGACACGGGTCGTTTGGCTCACGAGAAAGGTCTTGTGAACGTGCTCGTGTCGAACGGCATGGCATCAAAGCAGGTCATCCGCGAGGTTGCACCGCTCATCGACGCTGCGAACATCGACTTGAAGTGCTTCACCGACGAAGGATATCGGTCACTTGGCGGTGACTTGACCACGGTCAAGTGCACCATCGAGCTTCTGGCCGAGATGCCGACGTGCCATCTCGAAGTCACCACGCTCGTGGTTCCGGGTTTGTCGGATGACGAAGCGCAGATCGAGGCGATGGCGCTTTGGCTTGAATCGCTCGATCCGTCGATTCCATATCATCTGACGAGGTTCTTCCCGCAGCATCGTATGATCGATGTCGCACCGACGCCGCGTACAACACTCGAGTATCTGAAGGCAATTGCCGAGCGTCATCTCGAGACAGTGCTGTTGGGCAACGTTTAACTCCAGCTAGGCGAGTTCGCGCAGGAAAGCCAATATCCCTTCGAGTAGTTGGGAGTCGTCGTCGGCGGCGAAGTACTTGAGGGGCAGGCGCAACTTTCGCTTGTCGGGTGTCCAGGTTGCCTTCGCGCGACGCAGCGAACGCATCTTTTCAGACGAGATGTCGACTGGGTCGATGACCAACTTGCCTGCAACGACAGACACCAGATCGATGTGATGCTCGTGGGCGAACGCCTTGATATGCGCTTTCGTGATCAGGTTCACGGCTTCCTGCGGCATGTCCGGATGCTTTTCGCGCAGCTCTTCGTAGATGCGCTCGACGAGCACCTCAGTCGAAGCGCTCGCAATGCGGCGGTACCACATGACGCGCTCGTCTGCCGCGGGCACATACTCTTCGGGAAGGTAGGTTGCACCGGGAACGTTAATCGTGATGTCGGATAGCGCCGGCGGCAGCGTGTCGGCGGCCTTGAGGTCGCCTTCTTTCGTGGCGGCGACCGCAGTTGCCAACATCTGCGCGAACAGGTCGAAGCCGACGGCGCTCATGTTGCCGTGTTGCTCGGCGCCCAGCATGCTGCCTGCGCCGCGGATTTCAAGGTCGCGCAGCGCGATGCGCATGCCACTTCCCAAGTCTTGATGCTCGTTAAGTGCGGTGAGACGTGCGATGGCCTCTTCGGTCAGCGGGATGTTGTCGGGGAACATGAAGTAGGCGTACGCCTGCGTCGAGCTGCGTCCAACACGACCCTTGAGCTGGTACATCTGGGCGAGGCCGAGACGTTGCGAATCCTCGATGATCAGCGTGTTCGTGTGTGGGTTGTCGATGCCGCTCTCGATGATGGTCGTGGCGACCAGCACGTCGAGCTCTCCGGCAGAGAAATCTTCCATGACATGCTCGAGCGCATCTTTGTCCATCTGGCCATGGGCGACGCCGACGCGCGCCTCCCCGGCGGCTTCCTGAACGCGGGCGACGGCCTCGTCGATCGAGCGGACGCGGTTGCTCACGTAGTACACCTGCCCATTGCGCGCAAGCTCGCGCCTGATGGCACCGCTGACCAGGTCAGGATCCCATTCGCCCACATGAACTTCGACCGGGCGGCGCTCGTCGGGAGGCGTCATGATGAGACTCATATCGCGTACGCCCGAAAGCGACATCTGCATCGTGCGCGGGATTGGCGTTGCTGAAAGCGTTAGGACGTCGATGTATTCGCGCAGGTTCTTCAGTTGCTCCTTGTGGCCTACGCCGAAACGCTGCTCTTCGTCGATGATGACAAGCCCCAGGTCGTGCGGGTTCACATCGCGCGACAGCAAGCGGTGCGTGCCGACCAGAATGTCGACCGTGCCGTCTGCAAAGCCTTCGAGCGCCTTCTTCTGCTGAGCAGGCGTGCGGAAGCGCGACATGACCTCAACGGTCACGCCGAACGGTTCGCAGCGGTCGCGGAAGTTCGTGAAATGCTGTTGCGCGAGAATGGTCGTCGGGCAAAGCACCATGACCTGCTTGTTATCTTGGGTCGCCTTGAAGGCGGCGCGCAAGGCCACCTCTGTTTTTCCGAAGCCTACGTCGCCGCAGATGAGGCGATCCATTGGCTTGCCCGACTGCATGTCCGCCTTGACGTCGGCGATTGCCGCAAGCTGGTCGTCAGTTTCCTGGTAGGGGAACGCGTCTTCCATCTCGTGCTGCCAAGGTGTGTCTGGGCTGAAACGGAAGCCCTGGACTGCGGCGCGACGTGCGTAGACGTCGACCAGGTCGAAGGCGAGTTTCTTCGTGGCCTTGCGCGCCTTCGTCATAGCGCGCGACCAGTCCGATGTGTTCAGGCGCGTCAAACGTGGGTTGCCGCCTTCGGGGCCGACGTAGCGCGTGACGCGGTCGAGTTGTTCGACAGGCACGTAGAGCTTGTCACCTTCTGCATACTCGAGCAGCAGGTAGTCGCGACGTGCGCCGTCGACATCTTGCTGCACGAGTCCCGTGAAGTGCGCGATGCCGTGAGCAGCGTGCACAACGTAGTCGCCAGGCTGGTAAGGGAACGTAATCTCGGTGATATCGACGTGCCGGTGCGCACGTTTGGCGCTGGCACCTTGCGTGTCGGAAACACTGATCATGGCCAGCTTCGCCTTCGGGATGATCATGCCTAGAGGAATCTCGACGTCGACAACGTTCACGACACCTTTCCTCAGGCGGCGTTTGCGGATTTCTTCGGAGACCGATTCGTCGTCATAACGCAAAGCGGCTTCACGTGAAAGGGCGTTGCCGGGGTGTTTTGCTTTAATGGGTGCGAGCAACATGTCGTCGTCTTCTGCAACGTCCAGGCGCTCGACGAAGGGAAGGCTGTGATCGGAGAAGGCAAGCTTCATGTCCTGGCGAGCGCGAAAGCTGGGTGCCGAGAACACGACCGTGAAGTCCTGTTCAACCAGTTGGCGCAGGCGGCCGAAGAGCTTCTCGGGGTCGCCGGCAACGTCGACGCGCTTGACGGGCAGTTCATCGTCGATCGATTCGCCCACGCGCATGAGCGAAAGGTACGTGGCACGTTGGCCGCTTCCGAAGTTCATGGTCGTCGGTTCGGCGAACAGACCCTGCAACGCTATGTTCGACCCTTTAGCTTTCGCTTGAATCTCGTCAGTTGCGTGCATGGCATCGTCGAAGAGCGAGCGCGGCTCGACGAGCGTCGTGAGCACGTCGGGTGCGGCGTAATCGCCAAGCGTGACTGTCTTCTCGTATAAATACGGCAGCAATGCATCGGCGCCATCGAAATGCAGCCCGCCCTCGAGCTGCTCGAGCAAATCACGCAAAGCGGGGTTCGTGCGTGCGGGTCGCTTGAGCTTATCTGCCGCACGTGCTGCCATCTCGTTCGTGCAGGTGAATTCGCGCACGGCGTATATCTCGACGCTCTCGAGTGTCGAGATGGTCTGACCTGTCGATGGCACGATGCGGCGGATCTCGTCGAGTTCGTCACCGAAGAAGTCAAGTCGTATCGGGTACTGCATATTGCCGGGAAACACGTCGATGACGCCGCCCTTCACGCAGAACGTTCCCGGCCCTTCGAGTTCGCCCGTGTTCTCGTAGCCACGTTCTTCGAGCACGCGCGGCACGTCGCCGAACTCGCCGAGGTCGAAGGTGAAGGCGTCGGGCATGGCCATGAGTTCTTTGCCCGCATAAAGCGTCAGCGGCTTGTGGATGCAGGCATCGGCGGGCGGTAGCATGCGCAGCAGTGCACGCGCACTTGCAACGATGACAGCATTTCGGCCTTCTGCCAGCACATTCGCTGCTTCGAGCCTGCGCGCCACAGAGCGCGGGTTGCTTGGTTTCCCATCGAACGGCAGATCATCACGCTCTGCGAAACGGAATACACGCTCGTCGCCCAGGTACGCCGAGACGTTGCGCGCAAATGCGACAGCGGCATCTTCGCCTGCAACGATGACGAGCGTGCATTGCGGGTGGTGGGCGTATCGCGCTGCAACCATGAACGGTCGCGCTGATGATGCGACGCCGAGCGTGGCGTCTTCGCCCGCATCGAGCTTTCCCCAGAATGTTTCAAGTGCTTCCGAGTACTCGAGGGCGTATGTCAGTGATTCGATGAGCATGGTGTGTATTGTACCAACAGCGGTCGCTGCTTACTGGCAACCAAAGAGGGATGGTCCCTTTTTGGTTATTCCTCAAACGATTTCTTGATTGCCTGGTTGATGAGGCCGATGTAAGCGTGAGCGCCCTCGTCGGTCAAGTGCGTGCCATCTCCGGCGAAGTACTCGTCATGACCTTCGCTTTCACCGTACCAGTCGATGACGGTGACGTTCGGGTAGCGGTCAGCTGCAGCCGCAATCTCGGCGTTCGTTGCATCGCACCAATCGCGTGTGTTGCGCGTGTTCACCATGATGATGTGCTTGTCACTGGAAACAGGCCAGAGCAAATCGTCGATTTGCCAATCCACGACGGCATTGTTCGTGCCAAGGCAGAAGACGACGTAATCGCCCACTTGGTCGGCATCGAGGTAATCGGTGTAGGTGCTTTCCCAGATGTTGCGGTTCACGACGGAGTCGATGCAGCCGTAAGGGTATGTCTCGTAGAACGCGTCGATGGCACCCGCGGAAACGCTGTCGCCGATGAGAAGCGGTTCGTAAATCGGCTCCCCAGCAGCATTCAGATGCTGTTCGCCGAACACCTGGTCATAGGTTTTCACGTCTGAGGCTGCATCGGATACAACCGTCATGGTGTCTTCTTTTTCGGCTGCTTCGCGCTCAGCGTTCGCTTGGGCTGCAGCTGCAGCAGCGCTCTGCGAAGCTTGGCCTTGGCCGTTCGCGTATGTCAATGCGTAATCGGTCGGCTGTACGACGAACACGCCGATGCATGCCACGACGAGCATCACGACGAAGCAGCCGGCAGGAATGAGCGCGCGCTGGTCGAGCTGCCCAGCAGGGTTGCTGCGATCGTTGCGAGCGCGCCACCATTCGCCGATCTTGCCCTTGCGAATGGGGTCTTCCACGAAGCGGAATGACAGCTCCGCGATGATGAAGATGAGTGCAATCTGGATGATGCGCATCCACCAAGGCACGCCCGTGGTCGAGTTCACGTCAGTTGTGAGCAACAAGATGGGGAAGTGCCACAGGTACATGCTATAGCTGCGCTTGCCGATCCAGACAAACGGTGCCAGCTCGAACAGGCGCGCCACCCATGTTTTGGGCACGGCGAGTGCTGCGATGAGAACCGCCGAGAGCACCGAAGTGAGCAGGATGCCACCGTAGTAGGGGAATGCCGAGAAACCGTTCGTGAACGCGACAATCGCGATGAGTGCAAGTAGCGCGATGACGCCGGCGAGGTTGAAAGCCACCCATGTGCCGGTGTTGCGGTTGTTGATGCTCGGCTCGGTTCCGAATGCGGCTGATGGCCATATGAAGGCAAGCCACACACCGATGAGCAGGCTCATGGCGCGTGTGTCGGTGCCGTAGTAGATGCGGCTCGGGTCGCCTTGCGGGTTGTAGAGCAGCGCCATCTCGAGCGCCGAAACGATGGCGAGGACCAAGACGACGCGGGACATCGTTTTCTTTTTGGCGCCGAGTCTGTACATCAACAGCAGAAGCAACGGCCATACGACGTAGAACTGTTCCTCGATTGATAGGCTCCAGAAATGGGTAAGGGGCGATGGGTTGCCGGCTTGCTCGAAGTACGACATGTCGCGGAAAATCTGCCACCAGTTGTTGTAGAACAGCAGCGACGGCGCGATATCGGGGCGCATCTTGTCGAGCAGCGTGTGATCGAAGATGGTGCACAAGGCAGCTGTGCCAACGACCGACAGGAAGATGGCGGGGAACAGACGTCTCACGCGGCGAAGCCAGAAGCTTTTCAAGCTGATGGTGCCCGTCTGCTCGTGCTCGGCCACGAGCAATCCATTAATCAGATAGCCCGAGATGACGAAGAAGACGGTAACGCCCATCAGGCCGCCCGGCGCCCAGCCGAGCCCCATGTGATAGAAGATGACGGCAAGCACGGCGAATGCGCGCAGGCCGTCGAGCGCCGGTACGTAGCGCGACTTTGCCCTTTTCCCCTGTTTGGCCCCTGCCGGTGCCGCGTGTCGAGCCATAGTTCGTTTCATCCCCATTTGTGGCCGTTGATTGCGCTCATAATAGCAAACTGCATGCTTAGCAGGAAGAACAAAAAATACCTAAGGTTCGATTGTCACAGGACCTGGTGCTCGCCTACAGCAGCTCGGCTCACCTAAACACACCATAGAAAGTGCCTCGCAAGCGGCGAGCACCAGGTCCTGTGACAATCGAACCCGAACAACTCTCTTTTAACTTCAAGTACACGGGGTTGATTCTTTCCGATTTGGTACACTTTCGCTGAACAAATGCAGTGTCAAGAAAGGATCCCAATGACCAAGAACGCTCAATACACGCGCGAATGGCTCGACATCATGGAAAACCTCGACGGCGACATTGCCGGTCGAGCAGCAGCGCATGCTTACATGGAAACCTCGACAGCACTCGTGCACTACATCCAGGCCGAGTCGTCGTTCGTACCACGTCTGTTTGACCAAGAGACGTACAACAAAATGAAGTGGCTGGCCGAAACGGCGCATCGTGTCTGCGAGAAGGTCATGCGCCGCTATCTCGACGACCCGTCGTACCGCGAACTGTTCGACTACGACGAGCGTTTGCGCGAGCTCATCTTGATCCCACAGCGCTACGATGCGCTGCTGCCGTTCGCGCGCTTCGACGTGTTCCTGAACGAGAACACCCTGACGGGCGGTTTCTGCGAGTGGAACGCCGATGGTTCGTCGGGCATGAACGAGGACCGTGAGCTGAACATTTCCATTAAGCAGTCCAAGACCTATGAGCTGTTTGCCACGCACCATGACATGAAAACATCTGATCTGTTCAACCCATGGGTCGAGGAGTTCATCAAGATCTACGGCACGTTCGAGAACAGAGTCGAACGTCCAACATTCGCCATCGTCGACTTCATGGAAAACGCTGTAGTCGACGAGTTCAAGGTGTATGCACGTTATTTCGGTATGCATGGTTATCCGTGCTTGGTCGAAGATGTGCGCGACCTCGTTTACGACGCTGCAAAGCGCGAGTTGCGCGACAAGAAGGGTCGCAAGATCGACGCCATCTGGCGCCGCTCGGTGACGAACGACATCCTGAACAATTGGGAAGAGAGCCAGCCGATGATTTCGGCCGTGCGTGATGGCGCTGTGGCGCTCATCGGCAGTTTCGCGGGTCACATTGTGCACGACAAGCAAATTTTCGATGCCGTGTTCTGGCCTGAGACGCGCGAGATGCTCACCATGGAAGAGAAGAAATTCGTCGACGAATGGGTGCCCCAGACCAAGTTCTTGGACGATGAGCACATTGACCTCGACGAAGTGCGCAAGAACAAGAACGATTGGATCATCAAGCCGACCGACCAGTATGGCGCCCACGATGTCTATGCGGGCTCAATGCACTCGCAAGAGGAGTGGGAGGACATCGTCGACCGTTTTGCTAACGGCAAAGCCGGAGCGCCCTTCCTCGTGCAGACATATCTGACGCCGTTCCGCACCGAGCTGCTTCCCATCGAGAATGATTTGCTCGTGAAAGATGATGCCGAGATCCCGCGCGAGACCGTGCACTACAACAACATGCCGGGCCTCTACTCGTTCAACGGAACGTTCGGTGGCGTGTTTGCGCGTTTGGGGCCGAAGCCAATCATCAGCCAGCCCATGGGCGATCTCACGAGTGCTGTCATGTGGGTCGATTGCGGGACGTTTGGGAAGACGAAGAAGCGTTCGCTGCCACGCCGCATATGGAATATCTTTACGAAGATACTTTCGATTATTGGAATCTTGGCGATTGTGACCATGCTGCTTACATTTGGGTTCTGGACATGCTACTCATCAGTGGATTGGGTAGCATGGGCACAAGTTAAGGATGCAATTCAGCCCCTGATTGATTTCATGCAGCCTTTCATGGACTTTTACGGGGACCTTTATATCCGGCTTGCCAGGTTTTTGAATGGTGATCCATCAATTAATTATGCAGGTTAAACATTGCTTCAAAAGGCTTGGAGGCAAGCTGTTTGGCAGCTTGATTCATGCAACTCGCGTATACTATTGTGAATATGAAGCTGCCTAATCGCATAGCTGCGTTCATCACGACCATCGCGCTCGCGATCTTGTTCGTGGGTGCGGGGGTCGCGGTGTGCACGACGCCGCCAGTCACGCACGGGCTATCGAGTTTCTTCTCGGATGACCAGACATCTCCGTTCACGCGTTCTCAGCTAACGCAGGTTGCCGATGCGACGCGCGACTATTCGTTCGGCGAACACGACCGCACAGCGCTCTACCGCGCGATTTACCAGGTCGACATGCAGCTGCGTCAGGACATCACGTCATCTGGTGGCAAGGTTCCGCAGGATTTCCCGAACCTCGACATTGTGAAAGACACGAACGATGGAGGGCAGCTTGCTTCTGCGTTCGCTGGCGCTTCGGAGCTGTACTGCTTCTCGCCCGAAACCGTCTCGCATCTGGATGACTGTTACGGTCTTGCTCGCACTGCATTAGTTGTTCTTGCCATCTGCGGCATCGCGGCGATCGCCGGCCTCATCGCATGCGGTACGCTGGGACGCAAGCGACTGATTGGCAATGTGCTCATGGCTGCTGGCATTATGGTGATAGTCATTTTCATTGCACTGGGCGTGTTTGCAGCCATCGACTTCAACCGCTTCTTCACGCTGTTCCACAGCGTGTTCTTCAGCCAGGGGAATTGGACGTTCCCGTACGATTCTTTGCTCATTTGCGCATTGCCAACTGTGTTTTGGGTGGGAATGGGCATCATCTGGCTCATCGCCTCGGCGCTGGTGTCTATACTGTCTATCGCGATTGGCGCAGTAGTAAGGAAATAGCCAAAAAGGATTGTCCCATTTTGGTTGGTTTTCGAATCAAACCGAAGAGGGACGGTCCCTTTTTGGTTGCTATGGGAAATAGGAGAGAAGTGGCACAAAGGTACCTGGTACCGATGTGCCAAATAGGAGAGAAGCAATGGCTGATAAGGTACGAGTTCGTTTCGCCCCGTCGCCGACCGGGCGCTTGCACATTGGCGGTGCGCGCACGGCGATTTTTAACTGGGCGTTTGCACGCGCGATGGGCGGTACGTTCATCCTGCGCATCGAGGACACCGATCCCGAGCGTTCGACAGAGGAAAATGTCCAGGTCATCTTGAACGCCATGAAGTGGCTCGGCCTCGATTGGGATGAAGGCCCCGAGGTTGGTGGCGAAGCCGGCCCGTACTTCCAGATGCAACGCATGAACACGTATGCCGAAGCGCTCGAGCGCCTGAAGGAGCGCGGAGCGGTTTATCCGTGCTTCTGCTCGAAGGAGACGCTCGATGCGAAGCGCGAGCAAGCGGAGAAGACCGAGGGCGGCTACGCGGGTTATGACCGCACTTGCCGCGATCTCGATCCAGCCGAGGCGCAGCGTCGCATCGATGCGGGTGAACCGCATACGTGGCGCTTGAAGGTGCCGCTGGACCATGGCCCCATCGAGTTCACCGATGCTGTGTACGGCCACGTGTCGTTCCCGGCAGATGTCATGGACGATATGATCCTCGTGCGCACCGACGGCAGCCCGACGTACAACTTCGCCGTGGTCTGCGACGACGCCAACATGGGCATCACGCATGTCATCCGTGGTGACGACCACCTGTCAAACACGCCCCGCCAGATCCTGATCTACGAGGCGCTCGGCTACGAGAAGCCGACGTTTGCGCACCTGTCGATGATCCTCGGCCCCGACGGCAAGAAGCTCTCGAAGCGCCATGGCGCGACAAGCGTCGAGGAGTATCGCGACCGCGGCTATCTGCCCGACGCGATGGTGAACTTCCTTGCTCTTCTGGGTTGGTCGCTCGATGGCGAGACCACCATCATGAGTCGTGATGTCATCTGCTCCGAGTTCTCGCTCGACCGCATCACCAAGAAGGACGCGATCTTCGACGAGACCAAGCTCGATTGGATGAACGGCCAGTACATCCAGAAGATGGGCGCTCAGGCGTGGGTGGACTTGAGCCGTCCGTGGCTTGCCCGTGCGCACGCCGAGGGTTACCCGTATGTGCACACAGCCATCGTACCGACGCCCGATCCGAATGCTCCAGCTGAAGCTGAGGAAGTCGAGCCTCTGAACGAGGAGCAGCTTGCCGCATTCGAGGATGGCTATGCAGCAGACCCCGCCTTCTACGAGGCGCTTTATCCGCTCGTTTCGGAGCGCGAGACGTTGCTCACCGAGTGCGAGTCCAAACTCGCCTACATGTTTTGGGGTCCGTGCGTGCTGCTCGACGAGAAGAGCGTCAACAAGATCCTGCGCAAGGATGGCGCGCGTGCCGATGAGGCGCTTGCCGCCTGCCGCGAGGTTCTGGCTGATGAGGCCAACGAGTGGAAGGCCGAGGTGCTCGAGGAAAAGTGCCGCGCACTCGCCGAACCGCTCGAGATGAAATTGCGCAACCTGCTCCAACCGCTGCGCGTGGCCATTTGCGGCAACATGGTGTCGCCGCCTTTGTTCGAATCGATCGAGCTTTTGAAGCGATCCGATGTGCTCGCACGCATCGACGCAACCACCGCTGAGGTTTTCTAGTTTGAATGAGTCACTTTGACTGTCAAAAGTGACTCATTCTTTATTGCTGAATGCACGTATAATGTTCGTTGAGAATAAACGGTTGCCCCGCCTGCGAGGCGGGGCGCGCACTTGCAAGGAGCAAACATGACTGAAGCACGTTCGTATCTGTTCACATCCGAGTCAGTGACCGAGGGGCATCCCGACAAGCTGTGCGACCAGGTGTCCGACGCTATTCTCGACGCGATTCTGGCGAAAGAGGCCCAGCTTGCTGCCGAGGGTTACGTGTCGCCGAGCGGCCGTCCCGCAAACGTCGACGAGGTGCGTTGCGCTATCGAGACGTTTACAACCACGGGCATTGTGACCGTGATGGGCGAGGTCCGCACCGAGGCTTATGTCGACGTAGACACCATCGTGCGCGACGTTGTACGCGACATCGGCTATGTCAGGGCGAAGATGGGCTTCGATGCCGAGACCTGCGCCGTTGCAAATTACATGCATGCCCAATCGGCAGACATCGCCATGGGCGTCGACGAGTCCTACGAGGTCCAGCAGGGCCAGGTGGCCGGCGACGATGCTTACGACCGCATCGGTGCGGGCGACCAGGGCGTCATGTTCGGCTACGCGTGCGACGAGACGTCAACGCTCATGCCCATGCCCATTTACCTCGCGCATCGTCTGGCCGAACGTCTCACGCAGGTGCGCAAGGACGGCACGCTGGATTATCTGTATCCCGACGGAAAGACCCAGGTGACCGTGCGCTATGTCGACGACAAGCCGGTAGCCGTGGAGAAGGTCCTCGTGTCCACGCAGCATAGGGCTGACGTCGAGGTTCCGCAGATCAAAGCCGACATGATCGAGCACGTCATCACGCCCGTATTCGAGGCAGAAGGCGTGGACTGGGAAGGCGCCGAGGTGTTCGTCAACCCGACTGGTCGTTTCGTCGTGGGCGGCCCCATGGGCGACACGGGCCTGACCGGCCGCAAGATCATCGTCGACACATATGGCGGCATGGGCCGTCATGGTGGTGGCGCGTTCAGCGGCAAGGACTGCACGAAGGTCGATCGTTCGGCTGCGTATGCTGCGCGCTGGGTTGCGAAGAACATCGTGGCAGCCGGGCTCGCCAGCCGTTGCGAAATCGAGCTTGCTTATGCTATCGGCGTTGCGCGTCCGCTTTCCATCTACGTTGACACGCACGGGACTGCTACGGTTCCCGAGGAGACAATCGAACGTGCGGTCGCCGAGGT
>JAZLCO010000058.1:0-35179 GCA_045614225.1 Eggerthellaceae bacterium
GGGGCGCGCCGCTTGCCATACCTATTCAGTTGTTCTGTTATTCCGGCTTCACCGAGGCATAGAACTCGGCACCGTCAAACACATCTGTGATCGACTTGCCTTCCTCGCCAAACGGGAGATGCAAGAACTCGCTGATGGTCGGGACAAGCTCGCTGCAATCCACGTAGTGGCTCTTCTCATTCAACTTCGAGCAGTCCTGAACTCGCCAGTAACGATCGTTCGCATCAGTCAGGTAGTAGCTGGCGCCGTCCACGTCCATGTAAACGGAATGGTTCGCATGCAGGTACGTCGTCAGCTCATCGAGGGAAATTTCGAGTTTTTCCTCTGCCTTCGCTCCCATTTTCGACCCCTTTCGGTTTGGTCTAAAACTACTTACTCCATGATAGCAATTCATGACGGCTATGCCGTCGAGAATCGCTGTTATTCGGTTATTCCGACATTGCTTCCTTGCGCGCAGCGGTCGCTTCAATCTGACCGATGATGTCGTTGAGCGCGCCATCCACATCGTATTCGGCGACCTTGCCCTCATCGCACAGACGAGCGAAATCGGGGTCGATCGGCAGCGTGGCGAACGACGGGATCTGGTAGCGCTTGGCCACGACCTTGCCCTGCGGCTCGCCGAAGATCCAATGCTCCTTGCCGCATTCGTCGCACTTGAAGTACGCCATGTTCTCGACCAGGCCGAGCACCGGCACGTTCATGTCGTGCGCGAGGTTGACGGCCTTGCCGACGATCATGGCGACGAGCTCCTGCGGAGCGGACACCGAGATGATGCCGTCGAGGTCGAACTGCTGCATAACCGTCAGGAACACGTCGGAGGTTCCCGGAGGCATGTCGAGGAACAGGAAGTCGACGTCTTCCCAGTTCGTCTCGTTCTTGAACTGGTTGAGGATGCCGGTGATGACCGGGCCACGCCAGGCGACGGGCATGTCGTCTTGCGGGAGCATCAGGTTGATCGACATGACCTTGATGCCGTTATCGGTCATTGCGGGGTTGATGCCGTCGGCATCGGCGGTCAGACGCGAGTGGATGCCGAAGGTCTTGGGGATCGACGGGCCGGTGATGTCGGCGTCGAGGATGCCGACTTTGTAGCCCTTGCGTGCCATCTCGGAAGCGAGCAGGCTCGTCACGAGCGACTTGCCCACGCCGCCCTTGCCGGACACGACGCCGATCATATGCTTGATGTTGACTCGAGCAGTGGGTTTCGGCGGCTCAGTGCGCGAACCGCATCCCTCCACGCCGCAGCTGCCGCATGCGCCGCCGCAGTCGAGTTGTTCTTGGTCTGCCATGGTGTTTCCTCTCTTCTCTTTTGACCGTTGAGGATGATAGCACAGCGCCCGCGACGCCTGGGAATTTGACCAACCTTCCATCAATCTGGGACGGGGAAGGGCCATTCCCGCACTTGGATACTCGACATAGTCTTATAATGAGCGCTATCGAAACGAAAGGAGACAGCCCGATGCTGTTCAAGGACATTGCAATCATTGACGAAAACCTCGACTACCAAGAGCACCAGTGGGTGGGCGTGCTGGACGGCACGATTGACTACATCGGCGGGGAAGAGCCTGCCGACGCCGCCAAGTACGGCGAGGTGTACGAGGGCGAAGGCCGCCTGCTCATGCCCGCGTTCTACAACGCACATGCGCATGCGCCGATGACGCTTCTGCGCGGCTTTGCCGAGAACCTGCCGCTGCAGGCTTGGCTCGAGACGAAGTGCTGGCCGTTCGAAGGCAAGATGGTCGCCGAGGACAACTACTGGGCCACGCTTCTGGCTGGCGCCGAGATGCTGCGCTACGGCGTCGTCAGCTTCTCCGACATGTACTACCACACGCCCGAGCGTGCCCGCGCGGTCGACGAGCTGGGCATGAAGGCGAACCTGTGCACGTCGCCGCTTGCGTTCGAGCCGAAGCCCATCCAGGAGTTCCCCGTGTTCGCCGAGATGGAAGATGGCATTGCCAACATCGACGGCATGGCTGATGGCCGCATCAAGTTCGAGGGCTGCATCCACGCCGAGTACACGAACAACGACGTGACCGCGAAGAGCGTCTTCGATTGGGCGAAGGAGCACAACACGCGCATGCACGTGCACGTTTCCGAGACGCAGTCGGAGGTCGAGGGTTGCCGCGAGCGCCACGACGGCAAGTCGCCGGTCCAGTGGCTCGAGTCGCTGGGCGCTTTCGACGTGCCGGCCATCGCCGCGCACTGCGTGTACGTGGACGATGAGGACATCGCCATCCTGGCCAAGCACGGCGTGACGGTCGCCCACAACCCCGCGTCGAACATGAAGCTCTCGAGCGGTTTCGCGCCGATCGCCAAGATGCTCGATGCAGGCGTGAACGTGGCGCTCGGCACCGACGGCATGGCGTCAAACAACAACCACGACATGTTCCAGGACATGTACCTCATGGCCATGCTGCCCAAGGGCAAGGAGCTCGACCCGACGCTCATCACGCCCAAGCAGGCGGTTTTCGCCGCAACGCGCGCGGGCGCCCTGGCACAGGGTCGCGAGGATTGCGGTTTGGTGAAAGAAGGTTTCAAGGCCGATCTGTGCGTGCTCGACGTGACCGGCATCTCGTGGTGTCCGGTCAACGACATGCTCACCAACGTCGTTTACGCTGGTCACGGCTCCGATGTAGTGCTGACCATGTGCGATGGCGCTGTGGTCTATCGCGATGGCGTGTGGCCGACGCTCGACATCGACCGCATCAAGGCCGAGGTTTGCGAGCGCACCGTGCGCATTCAGGACGAGCTTGCGCAAGGCTAACGCAGAGTTTTTTTGTCGCCCGGATTGCGGGACAAGCTTGGATCGACGCTTCGTCGTCGCAAACTAACTTCTCCGCCAAAATCAGGCGGAGAAGTGGATTTTGCTCCTCCTCGGGCTTACCTCGCTACGCTTATCCCGCAATCCTGGCGACGAAGTGAAAGAAAGACAGCCTTTTTATCGCGCTGCCCAAACTCGTTTTGCTCTGATTTGATACACTATCCAAATGTGTGTAAATGGGCGGAATGCCCTTGGATGAAAGATGGTGGTTCGTATGGCTGCACCTACTCCTGAACATGTGCGCAACATCGCGCTTGTCGGCCAAGATGGCGCCGGCAAGACTTCGCTCGCTGAGGCGATGCTGTTCGTCTCCGGTCGCACGCCCCGCATGGGCACGACCCACGACGGCAAGTCCTATCTCGATTACGACGACGAAGAGATCCGGCGCAAGTTCACCATCAGCACGTCCATTGCTCCTGTTCCTTACAAGGACTACAAGATCAACCTGCTCGACACCTCCGGACACCCCGACTTCATCGGCGACACGATCGCCACGATGTACGCCGCCGAGATGGCCATGTTCGTGGTTGACGCCGTCGATGGCCCGCAGGTCATGACGACCAAGCTGTGGAAGGCAGCCGAGAAGATGAACATCTCGCGCTCTGTCTTCATCAACCACATCGACCGCGACAACGCCGACTTCGGCGCGGCTATGGCTCTGCTGCATGCCCGCTTCGGCAAGCGCCTCTCGCCGGTCACGCTGCCGCTCGGCCAGCAGGCCGACTTCCAGGGCGTCATCGACGTCGTCCGCATGAAGGCCCGCTACTTCGACAAGGACGGCTCGCCCGAGCGCGTCGAAGACATCCCGGCTGAGTTCCAGGAGCGCGCCGACAGCGCACGCGAACGTCTGATCGACGCCGTCGCCGAGGCCGACGAGGAAATCATGATGAAGTACCTCGAGGGTGAAGAGCTGACGCAGGAAGAACTCGAGAAGTGCATCCATGACGCCATCAACCAGGGCGTCTTCGTCCCGGTCTACACCGGCTCCACCATCATCAAGCAGGGCATCCAGGGCCTCATGGAGGACATCGCAACGTTCTTCCCGCATCCGCGCGAGCATGCCGCTTACGTCTTGACGAACGGCGAGAAGGTCGCCATCGACGAGACCGGTTCCCCCGCGGGCTTTGTGTTCAAGTCCACGTCCGACGCGTTCGTCGGCCGCCTGAGCTACATCAAGGTGCTCACCGGCGTCCTCGAGCCCGGTCAGGACCTCATCAACGCCCGCACGGGCGACAAGGACCGCGTCGGCAAGATCCTCGTCATGATGGGTAAGGAATCCAACGAGGTCAAATCCGCCAAGGCTGGCGACATCATCATTGTCCCGAAACTCGACGACGCACGCCCCGGCGACACCTATTCCGCCGACGGCAAGCTCGAGCTCGCTCCGATGCCGCTGCCCACGCCGCTGTACCCGGTCGCCATCGAGGCTGCCAACAAGAAGGAAGAGGACAAGCTCGGCACCTTCCTGGCCCGCGCCTCCGAGACCGATCCGACCATTCAGATCCGTCGCGACGAGGAGACTCACCAGACCATCCTCACCGCCATGGGCGACGAGCAGATCAACACGCTGCTCATCCGCATGAAGGAAACCGCCAACGTCGAGGCCAAGCTCATCCCGGTGCGCATCCCGTATCGCGAGACCATCCGCAAGATGGCCGAGGCTCAGGGTCGCCACAAGAAGCAGACCGGTGGTTCCGGCCAGTTCGGCGACTGCTGGCTGCGCCTCGAGCCCAACCCCGACATGGGCTACGAGTTCGTGGACGAGATCAAGGGCGGCGCCATCCCCGGCGGCCTGATCCCGGCTGTCGACAAGGGCGTTCAGGACGCCATGGCCGAGGGCTTCCTCGCCGGTTACCCGATGGTCGACATCAAGTGCACCGTCTACGACGGCTCGTACCACTCCGTCGACTCGAACGAAATGGCGTTCAAGACCGCTGCTCGCATCGGCTTCCGCGCTTGCTGCGAGAAGGCCAACCCGGTCATCCTCGAGCCGATGGCTGACCTGCGCGTCACCGTCACCGACGAATATGCCGGCACCGTCATGGGCGACATCTCCACCCGCCGTGGCCGCATCGTCGGCACCGACGCCGCTGACGCTGGCGAGACCACGATCATCATGCGCGCGCCGTACGCCGAGGTTTACGGCTACACGCGCGACCTGCGTTCGATGACCCGCGGTCAGGGTTCGTACACCATCGAGATCAACGGTTACGAGCAGGCTCCGGCCGACGTCCAGAAGAAGCTCGTCGACGAGTACCAGGCTGCCCGCGCTGCAGGCAACTAATCGCTCGCTTCATAACGCGACAAGCAAGGCGACCCGCTTTCGAGCGGGCCGCTTCTTTTTGGAACGAACTTCTTTCGCTTGATGGTGCGACCAGGAATAGATGACGTAAAATGCATTAAATAGATGACGTCGAGTGGACGATGGCCTTTTGTCACGTCCTTTGGTTGTACAGCGTGTTTGCCAAGTGAAGGAGGCAGGCAGTGAGCGTTCAGATAACCAGGCGGTACTTTGTGAAGGGGCTCGGCTTGCTTGCTTGCTGCTTCGGCGGCTTTGGGGCCGATGTGGGGATGTGCCAGTCAAGTTTCCAGCCAATCGAGTAGCAGCGTATCGCAGGCTTCAAGCCCGATGCTCGCCATCATTCACACCAACGACAGTCATGGCCATGACGTTGAGGTGAAAGCGACTGACGATAATTCGGGCAACTTCTCGATGGCGGCTGTGGCACAGCTCAAGGCTGATTGGGAAGCCAAGGGTTATGACGTCCTTCTCGTGGACGCCGGAGATGCAACGCAGGGCATGCCGCTTGTCGACCAGTCAAATGGCGCGACTGCCATCACGTTCATGAACTCATGTGGTTACGACCTCATGACCGTCGGCAACCACGAATTCGATCGAGGCGACGACAATATCGCATCCTTTGAGCAGGAGGCTCAATTCCCGCTCATCTCGGCCAACGTGCTGTTGGCTGAAACAGGCGAATTGCGCTTCCTCCCGTCGAAGACCTTCGACCTTTCCGATGGCACGAAGGTTGGCGTTTTCGGCTTGACGACGCCTGCGACAATGACGAGCGCAAAGCCCATATTCACAGGGAAATTCCGATTCCTCGAAGGTGACGATCTTTACGATTGCGCTCGTAATCAGGTCAAAGACCTTCGCAACCAGGGGTGCGACCTTGTGATATGCCTGGGGCATTTGGGGAATTTGGAGGCATGCGCTCCCAGCACGAGCCGCGAGGTTCTTGAAAACGTCGAGGGCATCGACCTGTTCATAGACGGACACGACCATAAGCTCGTCAGCGAAGAAGTGGCTGGGACGTTGCTTGTCGAGACCGGTTGCTACATGGCCAACATCGGCGTTGTCGTCATCGATTCGGGTTTGCCTAACGACCAGTCAATGCCTTATGGCAGCTACGATGGCATCGACCAGGCGACGCAATCGATTATCGACCAGGTCGACGACCAGGTGGAAAGCGAGTTGAACGTAGTGCTCGGGCATACCGAGTTCAAGCTCGACGGGGAGCGCGAAGATGTTCGCTCGCACGAGACAAACCTCGGTGATTTCGTCTGCGACGCGGCAGCGTGGGGTGCGGAGCAGTCATCGGGCATGAAGCTGGATGGAGCGGTGTGGAACGGTGGAGCTATACGCATGTCCATAGAGCCGGGCGACATCACACTTGCCGATATCAAAGAGGTGTTTCCGTTTGCGGACCAGGTACTCATTTTGAAGCTCACTGGAGCGCAATTGCTCGAAGCAATTGAAGCCAGTTGCCAAAACGCTGGAGAGGACTCCTATATCGGTGCATTCCCCCAGGTAGCAGGCATAAAGCTCACGGTAGATGCAACCGTGCCCTACGAAGAGGGCGATACCTACCCCAATTCGACGTATGCATCTCCGGCTTCTCCGGGCTCTCGCGTGACGATCGAGCAGGTGGGGGACCGCGCGTGGGCAGCAGATGACGTGTATTCGATAGCGACGACTGAATTCCTCAGTCAGGGTGGCGACACGTACTATACGTTCAAACAGGCTGCTGACGCGGAAGACCGAATCATGTGCGACTTCGATTACGAGGTGTTCACGGGTTATCTCGCCGGGCCTTGCGACCACGAGGTTCCTGAAAAATACGCAGAGCCCCAGGGGCGTATCACCATCATTGAGTAAGCTGTTGTATCAGGGGACAGATGAACAGGGGACGGGTTAAGTGTTCACGCGTTTCGCGTGAACACTTAACCCGTCCCCTGTTCATCTGATAATGAGTCATTGGGACAGTCCCAATGACTCATCGCATTTAGATTTCAAACGACAATCCATCCGCAGCGGGAGCAACGCGGCCGTCGTATTGCGCGCAGTATTCTTCGAGTTCAGCGAGCGTGATCGGCTCGGAATAGTGCATGCACAAATGCGTGAGGTAAATCTTGCCCGCATCGAGCGCAAGGCCTTCCTCGATCGTCTCCTGCACGCTGTGGTGCGATTGCGGGAAGCCGTTTTCCTTCCAATAGGTCGCATCCATCGCGAGGATGTCGACGCCGCGGATTCGCTCTGCTGTTTCGTCGGGCAGCTTGCCCGTATCGCTTGCGTAGAACAGGCGGGTTTCCTCGGTTTCGATCAAGTAGCCGTACGTGCCTGGTGCATGCGTGACGGGCAGCGCCGTGTATTTCACGCCGTCGAGCTCGAGTTCCTCGAACGGGTTCCACTCGCAGCGGGCGAGGCAGTACATCATGTACTCGAACTCGCGCCCGATGCTCTCGAGCGTGTAGGGGCTTGCGAACGTGGGAATGGGTTGCTTCGTCAGCAGCTGCACCATGTACTCGAGCTCGCCGAGGCCGCCCACATGGTCAAAGTGCCAATGCGTGTAGATGAGATTGTCGATGTACCGTACGCCTTCGCGGTTGAAGTAATGGCGGATGTCAGGCGGCGTGTCGATGAGCGTGCGCTGTTCACCTGTGACCATGACGCCGCAATCGCCGCGCTGCGCACGTGGGTTGCTGCGCGCTTCCTCGCATGCGGGGCATTCGCAGAAGAACGCCGGCACGCCGCACCCTGCGCCGGTTCCCATGAACGTGAACGTGTGCTTCTTCATCGCCTCGGCCTTCTATCTGGGTTTGTGTAAATAATGGACAGTCTCTTTTTAACATATTACGATGAGGGTTAGAGATTTGTACGCAAAAGGACGCGTACCTTTTCGACGCAGCACGCTGCAGGCGGGAGCGCAACATGGCAGAGGGTGCCGGAAACCAGCAGGCGCAGGAGCGCATCAACTACAAGACACCGGAAGGCATCGAGGTTGAAGTGCCCATCATCCGCGCGGGAATGCCCGATCTGTTTGTGGCGCTGACACCGCCGACGGCCGAGCCGTACATCATGGCGTCGCGCACCATGGAAGTGAAAACGATCGTTGATTTCTTCACCGAACGAGTCGTTGCGGTCGAGGAGATGCGCCAGGACATGCTGAAGCGCTTCTCGAAGAGCTCGTATGGAAAGTGCCGATTCCAAACTGGTGACGTCGCCTATGTCATGGGCCGTCCGTTCCAGCTGAGGGTGTATCCGCTGGCGACGAAGAGGATGAAGAACGTTGCCCGCGGACGCGCGACGGCGAAGTATTCGCTGAAGGCTGACATCTCGCTGCTCACGCTCTACGTTGTCCACCCGAAGAACTACGACGAGGCGCGCTTGGCTTTCAACGGTTACGCCGAAAGCGTGCTCATGCGCAACGCGACGTCGATGGCAAATGATTTCGCGGCTTCCGTGTTGCCCGGGATGAACGTTCCGCCGGTTCGCATGCGTGCCATGCGCGGTCGTTGGTCGGCGTATGAAGCGGGAGCGTTGTGGCTGTCGACCGACCTTTTGCCGTATCCGCCCGACTGCCTGGTGTACACGATCCTCAAGGAATTCGAGAAACTCTCTCCGTTGTCGGAGATGGAATTCCGCGAGCACCTCGATCGCATCTTGCCTGGTTGGCGTGCGGCCGCCAAGCTGCTTGCCGATAGAGCTGAGCCATACAGCTTGCAGTAAGGTGCAGCTGCGAAGATTTCAACTAGAGTGATGCTACGGTCGATAGGATGCTGTTCGACCGATGCGTCCTTTTCAATCAGGACAGTTAACCCGTATTTGATGGGAAAACTGTCATGGTTTGTAAATTAAAAATTAACAAAGACGGATGTATGCGCGGTTGCGCTATGATACCCCGAAGCGCATAAGGCAAATGGGGTTTGCGCACCCCGAAAGGAAAGGTGGATCAGATGAGCAGACAGCAGGATATCCTGACGCTGCCCCATGATCAAATCGAGGCTATCCAGCTCGAGGGGGTCAAGAAGACAGTCATCAAATGCTACGAGAACGTCGAGTTTTACAAGAAGTCGTTTGATGCTGCAGGCTTTAACCCATACGAGATCGAGAGCCTCGAGGACCTTGCAAAGGCCCCGTTCACCACGAAGCAGGACCTGCGCGACAACTATCCGTATGGTTTCTTCGCTGTGCCTCTTTCCGAGGTTAAGGAAATCCACATGTCGTCTGGCACGACCGGCATTGCCACGGTCGGTGGCTACACCGATCGCGACCTAGAGATCTGGGGCGATTGCTTCGCCCGCGGCGTCGAGTTCGCAAACGGCGGCCCTGATGACGTCATGCACGTGTGCTACGGCTACGGCCTGTTCACCGGTGGTCTCGGTGCCCACTATGGTGGCATCGCTGCCGGCTGCACGACCATCCCGATGAGCGCTGGCAACACCGAGCGCCAGATTCGCGTTTTGCGCGAGATGGGTTCGACCATCCTGTGCTGCACGCCCAGCTATGCCATGCACATCGCAGATACGGCCATCGCGATGGGCCTCGACCCGAAAAAAGATTTCAAGTTGCGCGCCGGCATCCATGGCGCCGAGGCATTCTCCGACAACTTCCGCGCCGACCTCGAGAAAAAACTCGATTACAAGGTGCTCGACGTCTACGGCCTGACCGAGACGATGGGCCCGGGCGTTGCCATCGAGTGCTGGGAGCAGACCGGTCTGCATTTGGCCGAGGACCACTTCTTTGCCGAGATCATCGATCCCGACACCGGCGAAGTGCTGCCCGACGGCGAGTGGGGCGAGCTCGTGCTCACCACCATCGACCGCGAGGCCACGCCTGTCGTGCGCTACCGCACGCGCGACATCACGCGCATCATCCCCGGTGAGTGCGCTTGCGGGCGCACGCACCGCCGCATCGACCGCCTGCACGGCCGTACCGACGACATGCTCATCATCCGCGGCGTGAACGTCTTCCCGTCGCAGATCGAGGACGTCATGAAGACGATGCCCGAGCTGTCCAGCTGGTACGTGCTCGAGCTCACCACGGTTGCGCATCTCGACCGCGTCACGCTCAAGGTCGAGATGGAACAGGGCTTCGACTTCGACGAGATCCGTCAGATCGAGCGTCTGCAGAAGCAGCTCGAAGCCAAGCTCAAGACCGCGCTGTCCGTCGGCGTCAAGGTCAAGATCGTCGAACCGAAATCGATTCCTCGTTCCGAGGGCAAGGCCAAGCGTGTCATCGATTTACGTGAAGGAGTGAACTAATCATGATCGATCAGATTACCGTCTTTCTCGAGAACTCCGAAGGCCGCCTGGCGGCGTTGTGCCGGACGCTCGCATGGGCCAATATCAACATGCGCTCGCTCGTCATCGCTGATACGACCGACTACGGTGTCGTGCGCATCATCTGCGATGACCCGCAGCGTGCCCTCGACGTGCTGAATGCTGCAGACTACCGTGCGATCTCGACGAAAGTTGCTGCCATAGGCGTGCCGAACGAGCCGGGTGGATTGGCGAGGCTGCTAGCCAAGCTCGACGAGCTCGATCAGAACATCGAGTACGGTTATTGCTTCTCGCTCAGTGGCGACATGGCGTGCGACGTGTTGAAGATCAGCGGTGCTGAAGAGGCGTCTGCCGCCGCGAAGGCCATCGAGGATGCTGGCTTCAAGCTGCTCAAGCAGGAGGACATCGCCTAACAATTTTCAAGCTGCTCAAGCGGGAGGACATCGCCTAACAGCTTTCGGCGAAACCGCTGAGTAAACGTTTAAGGACCGCCAACGATTAGCGTGGCGGTCCTTTTGTGTTGAAGGAATGCTTTGTTTTCTGGTCGCGTTGAGATCGAGCATGGGCAATTTCATGCCACGAGCTTTTTCGTCCACGAGCCGTTTGCGTCCACGAGCCGGCTTTTACATCACTTTAGGGACTTGATCAGCTTTTTCGTCCATGGACTCGATATCTGCACGAATTTTCGGTTCTTCTGCACCAATACGAAGTCCCTGGACGATTGCGTGCATCAATAATGGGTTCATGGACGGCTTTTCGGCAAAAAGAGCGGGAGAAATCGTCCATGGACCCGTTATCTGTACAGAATGCCGCTATATTTGCATCAATATCGAGTCCATGGACGATTCGGGTGCAAAGGCCTGCATCAATAATGGGTCCATGGACGATAATGCCATTCGCCCTCTAACTTCGTTTAGCGGATTCCCAGGATTCGCGCTTTCAGCTCAAGGTAGTGCTCGGACGGCTCGAGTGTGCCTTGCCATTCGCAAGACGGCGCAACGGAAGCCTGGCTGGCGATGCGAATGGCGGGCGGTGCCTGGATGCGCTTGAAAGCTGCTGTGCGCATGCTCTGCGTGATCCATTCGAGGTCATCCATGAACGCAATCGGGTCGTGCGCCAACCCGTAGAACTCGAGCCATTTAGCAACAGGCGTCGAAGCCAGACGATCATCGAGGTAGCCCTGCATGATGGGGCAGGGGTCGCCTGCCGTCACGTCGAGCAGCTGCGCCACGAGCCAGTCGTGGTAGAACCACTTCATGGGGTCGCGCTGCCCGTCGGCCAACTCGGCTGAAGGCATCGTTTCCCAGATGAAGCCGTTATCGGTCTCGATGGGAAGCAGGTTTTCGGGAATGACTTCCTGCTCGAACACCTCGTTGATTTGGTGCGACAAATCGAACAGTTGGACCTTCGTCAAATCGCCGATTGGAGCGAGGGCGCCGATTGCATCGCCGTAGAGCGTCGCATAGCCGAGTGCGGCTTCGATGCGGTTACCGTTGTTGGCGATGACGCCTCCCTCGACAGCCGCGAAAGTCGAAAGCGCATGGCCGCGCAGGCGCGCTTGCACGTTCTCGAGCACAAGACCGCTCAGGGCGTCTTCGCCATAACCGTACTGGTCGAGTGTGGCACCTGTGGCGCGGACGAGCTCTTCGATCGAACCGTTGCGCAGCTCGATTTCCAACGCATTCGCAAGCGCCGCAGCGTTGGCTTTGGTCGCGTCGCTGTTGTAGCGTGTGGCCAGGTTGTAGCCGACGACGCGCTCGGGGCCGAGCGCCATCACGAGCAGCGAGGCCACCACGCTGCTGTCGAGCCCGCCAGAAAGGCCGATGACCCATTTCGGCTGCCAGGGCAGGACGAACGCGTCGAAACGCCTGATACTTGAAATCAGGGCTCGCAGCGTCTTCATATCACACGGTTCGGCGATGCGACCGCCGTTCGCGAACGTGAAGGGCGTGAAATCTCCTGTGAAATCATCGCGCAGCTGCGCGATCACGTTCCCATCGGCTGCTAGTGCGCGTGAGGCTCCGTCGAAGGCGACGACTCGCTTGTCTGCGTTCTCGATGCCGATAGGGTTGGAGAAGACTGTCGGGCATGCAATGTCAATGCGTGCGGCTTCCTGCGATGCGCTACCGAGTGACCATGGCTCCCAATTCGAAACCACTGCAAAGTCGCAGCCGTCTTGCGCACCGCCGAGGGCGATGTGGTACAGCTCGTCTTCTGCCGAAAGCGTTGCGCGTCCGTCTTCCTCGAGCAAGATGGAGCCGTTCATGGCAACGAGTCGTGGAAGGGCGTCTTTCGCAGGCGCAGGGAAGATGGCTAAATCGGCGCCCGTCAACTTGACGCGGGTGGTGAGCTGGCGAAGTGATGTCTCGTACGACGACGGACAGCCCTGCACCGGTTCGATTTGGCACAGCGCGATCTTGAGCTTCGAGAGGTCTGCCATCTAGCGCCTGCCTTTCGCGCGGGAGAACTTCAGTCGTTGCGTCACGTACTCGCGTACGAGCAGGATTGCGAGGATGCTCATGACGATGAGATAGCCAACGACAGCACCTTCGAGCTCCATCATGGTGGTCATGAGAATGAGCACCAGCAGCGAGAACCCGAACGTGATGAGGTACAGCCCCATGACGACCTGCTGGCGCCTGAGGATCGTGATGACCTGGTAGAGGAAATCGATGAGCGCCGTCACGCCGCCTGCTGCAAGCATGATGTAAGCCAGTTGCGCGTACGGTTCGAAGTCGAGGCCGTATAGGAAGCTCATGATTGGGATGCCGATCCAGGCCATGAGCAGGATTCCAGCCACCGTGATTGCGACGATGAGCACGACCATGGCGATGATGATCAAGTCGAACCTGCTGCGGCGCGAATCGTCGGCCCACACGTTGGCCATCTTCACGAGCAACGGCTTGTAGATCATCCCGACGATGATCAGCACGGCCATGGCGGGGAAGTACAACGCGTTGAAGTAGAGCTGGTTGTCGTAGGGCAGCCCTGCTCCCTGCATGACGAATTTCGGCATGTTGTCGATGAGCGCATACAGGAACAGCGCCAGGAAAACCGGGAAGCATTCGCGGAACAGCATTTGAACTGACTGGAGGTTCGGTGCTTGCGAACGCGGCGTTTCGAACATCGTCAACGGGAATGTGAGGAACAGGAAGCTTGCACCTGCGCCGATGGCCATGGCGATGGAAGCGACGCCCAGGTCGTTCGTTATGACAAGCAGCAGCGAGAAGAGGATGAATGCTGCAACAGACCTGATGCTCAACGATATGCCGCCGAGGTAGAGCTTGTCGACCTGTTGCAGACGGCCTTCGTAGACCTCGCCGAGCGCGTCGATGGCCTTGTATGCGAAGATGCCGATGCACATGACGAACATCTCGCCGGTATAACCGAGCACCTTCGTGATGATGAACCCGACGATCATCATGATTATGCAGGTCGCAATGCGGTTGACCTGGTAATCAGCGAACGTGTGGTATTCCTCGATGTCGCTCACCTGGTAGGTGCGGACGCCGTAGTTCGCAAGGATGTACAACAGGTTAGCCATAACGAATGCGAATGAGAACATGCCGGCGCGCTCGACGCCCGCAAGCTGCGTCACGACGATCGTGAGGATGGGGAAGACCATGCCCCAAGCTGCGAAGCCAATCGTGTTCCACATGAAGTCGCGCTTCGTGCGGCCCGATGCGTATTCTTCTTCTTGGCCTGCAAGGTCGCCGTCCGAGACGGCTCCGACGAGTCGGTCGAACCAATCGTTGATGAGTTTGCGCACCGGGTTGACCTGTTGGATGGCGCGGCGGTTGCGGCGTTCTTCCTCGCGTTGGCGTGTTTGAGTGGTGAAAGTGGGCTCTGCCATGCGCCGCTGATCGCCCGAGCTCCTGCGCTCGCTGCGGCTGCGGCGATTGGCTGATGTGCGGTCTGTATTTGTTCTTCTCGTAGTCATATTTCCGATTATAGGCGCGCAGCCGAAACGTCACGTTTCCTCTACGTCATCAGACCAAAATCATCATGTGCAGGATCGCGTTTTTCCACGCGGTTCAAATCGGCGTCGGCGAAGGTCAGCCAATCGATTCTGCGCGCATCCGTATTGTTAAGTTTGCATTTCCATGCTCAAACGCATGCTATTCTCTGTTGTGCTAAAGAAATCAAGACCTGCGATCTCAGGAGTAAACATGGCAATCCGCATTGGCATTCTCGGGTACGGCAATCTTGGTCGTGGCGTCGAGCTGGCAGTCTCGAAGAACGACGACATGGAGCTCGCTGGCATTTTCACGCGACGCGACCCCTCCACGGTCAAGACTCAGTTCGAAGGCACTTCGGTACGCAGCGCAACCGAGCTTGAGAATGGCAAGGCAGACGACATCGGCGTGCTTGTCATCTGCGGTGGCAGCGCGACTGATTTGCCCAAGCAGACGCCGCATTACGCCCAGTGGTACAACGTCATCGACAGCTTCGACACGCATGCGCACATTCCCGAGCATTTCGCCGCCGTCAATGCGGCTGCTCGTGGGGCCGGTAAGACAGCTCTCATCTCCTGCGGTTGGGACCCGGGTCTGTTCTCGATCAACCGCCTGTACGGCAACGCGTTCTTGCCTGATGGTGCCGACTACACGTTCTGGGGCCGCGGCATCAGCCAGGGCCACTCCGATGCGATTCGCCGCATCGAGGGCGTGGCCGACGCCAAGCAGTACACGATTCCCGTCGAATCGGCGCTCGAGGCTGCCCGTTCCGGCAAGAACCCCGAGCTGACGACGCGTGAGAAGCACACGCGCGAGTGCTGGGTCGTGCTCGAGGAAGGCGCCGACATCGATCGCGTGACTGAAGAGATCGTCAACATGCCCAACTACTTCGACGAGTACGACGTGACTGTGAACTTCATCACCCAGAAGGAGCTCGACCGCGACCATGCCGCCATGCCGCATGGCGGGTTCGTTCTCCGCAGCGGGAAGACGAGCGACAATGCGTCGCACGTTATCGAGTACTCGCTGAAGCTCGACTCGAACCCCGAGTTCACCGGCAGCGTGCTCACCGCTTACGCACGTGCGGTTGCGCGTCTGGCTGCTGAAGGCAAGCAGGGCGCTTTCACGGTGTTCGACATTGCTCCTGCTTATCTCATGCCGCAAGATGGTGACTACCTGCGTGCTCACATGCTCTAAACAGTCCCCCCTCAAAATGAGTCACTTTGCCTGTCAAAGTGACTCATTTTTTTATGCGTGCGATAATGGGAACGATGCAAGACGGGGATACCCCGGATTTAAAAGAGAGGACATGAAATGACCAACGAAGGCAAACACGTCAAGGTGCATTACGTCGGCACACTCGATGATGGCACGAAGTTTGACTCATCGCGCGATCGCGGCGAGCCGCTTGCGTTCACGTGCATGGGCGGGCAGATGATTCCCGGTTTCGACAACGCAGTGCGCGACATGGAGGTCGGCGAGACCAAGACGGTGCTCATCCCCGCTGCCGAGGCATATGGCGAGCCCGATCCGTCCAAGATCATCCGCATGCAGTTCGAGGCGCTGCCTGGTTCCGAAAAGCTCGAGATCGGCATGCATCCCGTGCTGGCTACGCCGGATGGACGCCCCATTCCGTGCGTTGTCGTCGACAAGGATGAGGAAACCATCACCTTTGACATGAATCACGAGCTTGCCGGCAAGGACCTCACGTTCGAAATCGAGCTGCTCGAAGCCGAATAGGTTGCAATCTGCTGAGGCCGTATGGGCTTCAGCCGCCTAAGGTCGAGTGGGCTTTGGGCTGAATTAATTGAATCAAACTTTTGCATGGCCCGTTCCAGGAACGGGCCATGTTGTATCTGTTATCATGCCAGGAAACGTGAGAGCAAGTTCAAGGGAGCCACCATGAAAAAATGCGACCTGACAGATGTCGTATTAGCGATTTCCGATAACTACCATTCGTCGAACGAGATTTTCTTCACCGACCCCAACCGGCATATGCCCCGACGCAATGTCATCATCGAAATCCTCAAGGACATCCGCAACATCATGTTCCCTGGGTATTTCAGCAACGGTGCCCAGGCGACGCCCGATGCACAGTATTTTATCGGCAACACCATCCTGCGCGTCGAGCACGACCTTGTCGAGCAGGTGCGCGAGGCTCTGTTGTTCCGCGATGGCGACAAGATGACATTCGAGGAAATCGACGAGCGCGCACGTGAGGTGAGCTCTGCGATGCTGTGCAAGATTCCCTCGATTCAGCAACTGCTCTACAAGGATATCCAAGCAGCCTTCGACGGTGACCCTGCTGCTCAGTCGAAGGAAGAGATCATCTACTCGTACCCGGGCTTCTTCGCAATCTGGGTTTATCGCATTGCCCACGAGCTCTACAAGCTTGATGTGCCGCTGGTGCCGCGCATCATGACCGAGTATGCGCACAGCCGCACTGGCGTCGACATCAACGCGGGCGCTGAAATTGGCGAGTACTTCTTCATCGACCATGCGACGGGCGTTGTCATCGGCGAGACCACCAAGATCGGCAATCATGTGAAGATCTACCAGGGCGTCACGCTTGGCGCTTTGTCGACGCGTGGTGGCCAGCGCCTTGCGGGCGTGCGCCGTCACCCCACGATTGAGGACAGCGTGACGATTTACGCCAATGCCTGCGTGCTTGGTGGCGAGACGATAATCGGCGAAGGTTCAGTCATCGCTGGTTCGGCGTTCGTTACGCAGTCAGTACCGCCGAACAGCCGCGTCTCGCTCAAGAACCAGGAGATTAGCGTACGCATTTCCGAGAAGTGTGCCGACGGCGAGCCGAAGGGCGTCGAGCTGGCGTAAGTTCGTGCCAAAGGGGACAAGCCAAATGTCGGAGAATGGCACAGTGCTCCCAGGGAACGTTGTGCCACAGAATGAGTCATTGGGACTGTCCCTTTGACTCACGCCCCTTTAGTAAACCCTACTTGCGATAGTATGCGCGGTTGTTGGGCGTTTCGTCGCACTCAACCTCGACGACGGGGAAGCCCTGTTTCTCGAGCTCGTTGAAGATGTAGCGCGCGAGGTTTTCGGCAGTTGTGCGGAACGGCAGCACCGTCAGCTTGAAGCCTTCCGACTCGAGCGCAGCCATCGTTTCAGGCTTGAGCGTGCCCTCTTCGACGAGGAACGTGTGGTCGAGCGTGGCGGCTAGCTCGCGCACTGCCTTCTTGAACACGCCGAAATCGAGCACCATGTCGCGCATCGTGCCCTCGGTCTGAAGCTCTTCCTGTGCGAGCTCGACGACGACGCGCCAGCGGTGCCCGTGCAGGTTCTCGCATTTACCGTAATAGTCAGCCAGGAAGTGCGCCGAATCAAAAGCTGCTTCTGTTTTAAGCCCGTACATGGTTACCTCCGAACTGTTTTGCCTTGTGGAAATCCATGATAACCATTTCGAAACCTTAGGTGATGTATTCTATGCATCGTAACTAAAACGATAGATGAGCTATTGTGCGACTCTAATGGTTCATCGCGCGAGGAGGTCTTTGCATGAACGTCGTATGCCTTGATATGGAAGGCGTTATCGTCCCCGAAATTTGGATCGCTTTCTCCGAAGCGAGCGGCATCCCCGAGCTGCGACGTACGACGCGCGACGAGCCCGATTACAACAAGCTCATGAACTGGCGTCTCGGCATCTTGGCCGAGCATGGCCTGGGCCTCAACGAGATCCAGGACGTCATCGCCACCATCGATCCGCTTCCGGGTGCCAAGGAGTTCCTCGACGAGCTGCGCGCAACCACGCAGGCCATCATCGTTTCGGATACGTTCGAGCAGTTCGCGCAGCCGCTCATGAAGAAGCTCGGTTGGCCGACGCTGTTCTGCAACACGCTCGAGGTGGGCGAAGGCGGCGTCATCACCGGCTTCAAGATGCGTTGCGAGAAATCGAAGCTCACGACTGTGCGCGGTTTGCAATCTATTGGTTACGAGACAATCGCCGTGGGTGACAGCTTCAACGACCTAGCTATGATTCGCGCTTCGAAGGCTGGCTTCTTGTTCCGCTCGACCGAGGCGATCATTGCAGACAACCCGGATCTTCAGGCGTTCGAGGAGTTCGACGACCTGCTGGCTGCCATCAAAGCAGCGCTGTAGCTAGTCTTCTGCTAATCGGAGCTGGTTTCTTACGCAAGAAGGCTCTTTTGCTGGTATAACCCGTTGTCCGCGAAACCGAGTTTGCGGTAGTACGCACGTGTGCCAACAGCGCTGATTACGTTGATGGCGCGGTAGTCGGATTCACGCGCGATTTGGCATGCGCGTTCGATGAGCATTCGGCCAAGACCGTGGTGCTGGGCTGAGCGGCCTTCGGCATCGATTTTGGTTGCGAACCCGTATACGTGCACCTCGCGAATCATGGCTTCATCGGATTTGATGGGCAGCTCGTCCCCATAGCGTTCGACGGCATCGCGATGGGGAAGCGAAAGCCGCAGGAATCCTGCAATCTTTCCCTCGGGCGTCACCCATTGGAGGAAGCGTTCGTCAGTGGCCGTCGTCGTGTACGCCACTTCGTCCAGCACGAGCTCGTCCGTGTCGACATCGCCGGTGCTGATTTCACGGAACCTGATCTCCTCAACTGAAGCGCCAATTGACTCGAGATGTTGGTCCACGAGTTGCCGCAGGTTTGTTTTCTTGTTGCCCACGAGGATATCGTTTGCCGAGATGTCGCGGATCATGCGCGAGACGCGCGTGTAAGGCGGGGTGACCATCATGTCGGCGCTCAGCACATCGATGAGCTCATCTTCGGTGTAGGGCCGCCATGAGCCGTCCTCGTAGCGCTTGACAAGCTGCGTGCCTGCAACGAGCGCGCAAGGGTATAGCTTGATCTCATCGGGGCAGTAAGCCTCATCGGTCACGAAGGTGCGATAGTCACGCTTATCGCTTTCAGGCGTTGCGGTAAATAGGTTAAGCATGATATGAGCGTGCGTCTTGAAGCCGAAAAGGCGCGCAAGCTCGAAGGCATGGCGAATGGTGTCAGGCTGCTCGCGACGTCCGTTTGCTTTCAAGATGTCTGCGTCAACGGATTGGATGCCCATTTGGATTTTCGTGCAGCCGAGCGCACGCAGCTCTGTCAGGCGCTCGATCGTGATGGTGTCGGGGCGCGTTTCCACAACCAAGCCGACGACGCGGTGTGCTGCCTGCTCGTTGGTTGCATGCAAGTGCGATAGGGTTTCACGGTCGACGGATTTGTCGCGACTTGATGCATCAATAGCTACCGCTTCCGACGTACGGCCAATCGACTGCTCGAGTGCTTGCTCGCGCACGTCGTCGCTATCGTTGCATGCACGGAACAGCTCCGCAATGAACCATGATCGATACTCAGTTGGATAGTCGAACCACGTGCCGCCCAGAACGATGAGCTCGATCTTGTCGGTGGCATGCCCCATCTGCTGCAGCGTGCGCAGACGGCTCGCAACCTGGAGGTACGGGTCGAATCCGCATCGCTCAGCCCGCTGGCAGGCAGGCTCGTCGCTCAGATAGCTCTTCGGCATGCGCGGGTCATTCGGACAGTAGATGCAATCGTTCGCACAGGGCCACGGCTTCGTGATGACGGTGATCGTCGCCACACCCGAAGCTGTGCGTCGTGGCTTCATCTGCAACGTGCGCAAGAACCGTGCATCGAGCTCGTCATCAACGTTCCACGACTCCCAAATGGTGCCGCCTTCGGCTTTGACGCGTAGGTAATAGGGGAGGATGTGCTTCTTCGCGAAGATACGCCGGCCGTCGTGAGCGCGCTTGCTGTGTGCGCGGACGATGCGGTCGAGCTGCGCAGCATCGAGCATCTCGCTTTCGCGAAGCGCATCCAGTATGTCTTTCACGACGTGTCGCATTCAATTCACCTGCGGAAGACGAGGTACTCGTTCGAATCACCAGTGCGGCCATCGGCCTTGAATCGGTCGACTAAGAGCGCGCAGTTTGCAACATCCGCGATGAGACTCTCGATCTCCGAATCATCGAAACTGTGACAATAACGGTATGCGCCGGGCACGTCGTTCCATCCGAGCAGATAGTCGCCCTCTTCAAGTTCAGCAAACGACAAAGCGGCACAGGCTTCGGCAGTCGTGCGTATGGCTTTCGCGTGCGTCTTTTCATTGTCTGCGAAACGCCAGAGCGAGATGGCGACAAGAGCGCCTGGCTTTGCGGCGGCAACGAGCTCCTCAAGCAAGCGCAGGCGAAGCTGGCCGCTCGGGACATGGTGGAAGAAGCCGAATGACACGACCATGTCGTAGTCGCAATCCCAGCAACCATTCAACGATGCGCCAGACGCAAGGTCGCAAACGATATCGCAGTTGCGATGCTCGCATCCGTCAACAGAGACGGTAAGCTCATCACATGAATCAACGCACACGGCTTGTAGCTTCATGCCAGGAAGGCACTCGATCAGGTATTTCTCGAACCGCATATTGCCGCACGCAACATCGAGTAGGCGAAAGACACCAAGGTCGCAGTCGCTTTTCAGGTCTTTGACAACGCGCTCCCATCCTGGCCATGCGCTCTGGCGCGTTCGGTCGAACGATTCGCTGTTTTCGCGGTAAAACGTCGCATTCAGACGGTTGAGGGTGTTGATGGCTTCCCGATTCATGCGAGCATTGTAGCAATTGACCGAACTATTTTGCACATACGCCAAGATTGGATTATGTGCACAAAGAAAAGTGACTATGATTGGCACAACAAGTTCGGATTCGGAAATGTTTGCTCTGAACTTGGGAAGGGACACTTCTAAAGGAGGAAAGAATGTTTGATTACAGTGGCAAGGTCGTTGCGGTAACTGGCGCTTCTTCTGGTTTGGGCAAGCAGATGGCCGAGGGCTATGCTGAGCAGGGCGCAAACCTGGTTCTTCTCGCTCGTCGTGTCGAGCGCCTCGAGGCGAGCGCGAAGGAATTCGCCGAGAAGTACGGAATTGAGGTTCTTCCGTGTGCATGCGACGTGACCGACGAGGCTTCGATTGATGCAGCCATCGCTGCCGCCGACGAGAAGTTCGGCCACATCGAGGTCATCGTGAACTGCGCTGGTGGCGAGAAGGGCACGGGCACCAAGCTCGTCGACTTCGTCCGCAGCGACTGGGACTTCACCATGAACCTGGATCTGACCTCTGTCTTCACCATGACCAAGAAGGTTGCTGGCTACATGGTCAAGAACATCGAGGCTGGCAAGCAGACGTATGGTCGCGTCATCAACATCGCCTCCATCTACGGTCTGGTTGGCAACACGGCTATCCCGACCATCGCCTACCATGCTTCCAAGGGTGCTGTCGTGAACTTCAGCCGTGGTGCTGCAGCTGAGCTCGCTCCTCTCGGCGTGACCGTCAACACCATTTGCCCGGGCTACTTCTACACCGAGCTCACCACCGAGACCCTCGACACCGAGTACTTCCAGAACTTCGCCAAGAGCACTGTTCCGATGCAGCGCTATGGCCAGTCCGGCGAGCTCAACGCCGCCGCTGTCTTCCTGGGCTCCGAAGAGGCCAGCTACGTCACCGGCCAGGCTATCGCCGTCGACGGTGGCTACACCTGCGTGTAATCGCATCAGCTACACCTGTGCCTCGTAAACGCGTCGCACGATTATTCGTACAAGAGCCTGCGCATTTGCGCAGGCTCTTTTTATGCTGCAAAACCCTTCACCGCGCCATCCTGTATAATCTTTCCATTGCAAAAAAGACCAAAGGAGATCCTTTGAGGAACAACAGAGTGTACATGCCGGTCGACGCGGTTGACAAGCGTGAAGACTTCAACCTGTGGTACGCCGATGGAGACGTGTTCCTGACCGTCAAGTGCGACTGGAATCGTGAAAACAGCAAGGTCGCCATCTTCAACCGCATGGGCGGTGAGCTTGGCCGTATCAAGTTCGACCCGAACACCCTCGTCTATTTCGTCGGTGTCGAACGCTACGAATACGAGTTGCACACCTATACGATTTTCGAGCACTACTTCTTCAAAGGCATGCTGTGGGACATCATGGGCTGCCTCGACGAGCCGCCGCTCGATTTCGTGAACCAAGGTACGGGCAAGTCCGACGTCCGCATCAGTCGCGTGAAATTCAAGGACAAGGGTCAGTGCTACGAGATCAAGGTCAAGGACCTTTCGAAGCTCCGCATTGCCGCCTGTGCCGTTATCGCGATGAAGATCAAGGAAAGCTGGCTCGGCAAAAGCGAAGGTGAGCCGGTCGAGAAGAAGGGCCTTGAGAAATGGAAGGATCGCATCTTCTCGAACAAGGGCATCACGTACGAGGAGATCCTTGCAATGAAAGAAGCTGCAAGGGAAGCTGCTGAGGAAGTTGCGACGAAAGCACTCAAGAAGTAAATCAGCATACGTCAAGCAAGTGAAAGGGGCCGTGCGGCCCCTTTTCTTTTACTGTTCGTCGTATTCGCCGTTCTGCCAGGCTTCGAGCACTTCGCGCGAGATGCCCGCTTGTTGTCTGAAGCCATCGATTTTGCTTTTCTTCTGCGATGCGTGCATGAGGAAGATGCCGCTCACGCCGGCAAGCACCATGGCAATGACGTACATCGTGCCACGCAGGAACACATTGTTGGGATCGATGAAGCCCATGTTGTAGCCGAGACCATTGAACAATATGACAAAGATAGCCATCAAAGCAACAGCTCCAATGCCGATTCCAAGGTCGCGCTTGCGTTCCTTCGTGATCTTGTCGATCTCTTTCAATGCGACACGTTGTTTCTTGCTTATCTTTTTAGTAGTCATGCATGAGTCCCTTCAAAAACCAACCGCACAAGTATAGCAAAGGGCTTAGACAAAGAGGATGCCTTTTTGCCACGCCTTCCGTGTGGCGAAAAGCATTCGTGTTAGCAAAAGAAAGGGCCCCCGATTTCTCGGGGGCCCTTGCGTCTCGAACTGTGTTCAGCTCATCACGCCAAGGATGCTAACAATAGGTTAGTCCTTCTTGAAGGCCAGCGGGCCGGCGAAGATGAAGAAGAACAGGAACGGGAGCAGCATGCCGGTCGCCATGAGCGGCAGAGCCATGGCGGTCTTGGCGAACGCCAGCGGCGTGCCGTCCGGAGCAGTGCCGAACGTGCCAGCCGGGAGCAGCGGGAACACGATGCACATGAGTGCCAGGAAGGCAACGATGCACATCATGATGACGAACTTGCCCGTGCCGGTGTCGCCCAGGTCACCAGAAGCCTCAGCGGACAGCTGGTCCATGGACTTGCCGCCGGTCTCCTTAACGAAGACCAACGTGCAGATGAAGCCAAGAGCGAACGGGATGCAGAGGGTCAGAACGACGGTCGACCAAGCCGGGATGGTCTCAGCGAGCTGAGTGCCAGCAGCCTGTGCGGCAGCAACGGCATCCGGGTTGGACAGAGCCGGGTTGGCCATCGTGAAGACGGTAGCGAAGGCGCCGAGGACGATGGAGGAGCCGGAACCGCCGAAGCGGGCGAACGCCTGGCACCAGGCAACGCCCGTGTTACGAATTGCGGTCGGGTAGGACTCGGGCATCAGCGGCTGGACGGCGGTGATGGCGTAGTTCAGCGCGAAGCCGAACAGCAGCATCAGGGCGACGTACAGGACCATCTTGGACTGCGTCGGGTCGTAGTTGATGACCAGCGAGCAGGCGACGATGACGATGATGCAGGCAATCCACGAAGCAGCGAGGTTCTTCTTACGGCCGATCTTGTCGGAGACGAAGCCGACGGAGACGTTCGAAAGAATAGCTGCGAAGTTGTTCCACGTCTGCAGGTTGACGGACTGCTGCGGGGTGTAGCCCATTGCCTGGAACCAGGTCGGAATCCAAGCGTTCATGCCGTACACGCAGAACTGGCCGACGAAGTAGGTGCACCAAATGGCCGCGGTGGCCACGATGTACTTCTTGGAGAACAGGACGTTCGGGCCGGCCTGTGCGGGTTTCGGCGGGACGACCAGCAGAGCAGGGTCGTACTCGGTGACGGTCGAGTGATGCTTGCGCTCGATGTCCTTGAGGGCCTCGACGGCCTTGTCCTTCTGGCCGTTGTTGGCGTACCAGTGCGGAGTCTCGTGCATCGCGAAGATGAGCACGATGCCGTAGATGATCGGCAGGGCGCCGATCAGGTAGCAAACACGCCAGTTCTCATAGAACGTGAGGCCGGAAGCCAGGGTGATCTGCTTCTCGGTGATGCTACCGAGGATGCTGTGATCAGCGGTGCAGATCGGAGCAGCAATCAGGCCTGCGAGCACCCAGCCCGCGACCATGAAGGCCATGCCGAAGGTCACGAACACGCCGCGGTTCTTCGAGGGGATGGTCTCGGAGAAGCAGGTGGTGACGATCGGGATGCAGGAGCCGACGCCGAAGCCGGCGATGAGGCGCCAGACGGCGAAGATGCCCAGCGAGCTGGAGAACGCCTGCGGCAAGGTGAACAGACCATAGAAGATAACAGCGATGATCAGCATCTTCTTACGGCCGATGCGGTCGGACATAGCGCCGCCGACGGCGCCGCCGAGAACCATGCCGAGGAGGCCCCACGTGGTCAGAGAGCCGACCTGAGCGGCGGTCTGCAGACCGAACGACGGGGCGAGGTAAGTGTTCGTGGAGTTGACGATCATGAAGTCATAACCGTCGAAGATGTTGGCCAGGCCCAGAAGTACGAACATGAGCCAAGTGTGACCGTTGATACCGAATGAGTCGATGACCTCAGAAACGGTAAACTCTTTTCCGTTCATCAATCCCTCCTTTAAAGGATTTAAAGAAATGAAGATTGGAGTGCTTTCGATTCGATTACTCCAATCGTGAGCCTGTCGCTCACTTCGCAGTGGCAATACCAGTGAGGTGGAATCTACAGGAGATTACGGACGCATCTGCATTCATGACTTACGGACGCCTCCGTAGTCGCACCGTCCCCCTAATAAACGGCTTAGCCTGCGAACCGATACCACGGCACCAGAAGAAACGACTGCGAGAAACCTCCTTTCTGCGGTTCTCTGTCTACAGCAGCTCGCAAACGCTAGTTGTCCTACGCCTCACGTTTGCAAAGCTCTATAGGCACAATTTCCCCTTATGCCTATAACTTGATAAATGATAGCACATAAGATATTAATTCACGTCGATTATGACAAATGCATGATTTTGGTGACCCTGAATATACCCATACTATATATAGTAGAGCGTCAAATTTGGGTCATGGTGATGATTGCGTTTGTCATCTAGAGATGTTTTTCACCGACAGTTTGGAATCGTCGGGAAAAGACAGAGAGAAATGTATATAATGGCAATTGCAACTAATTCCGAGCAATGGTGTTCGAGAGTTGCTAGGAGGGTTCGGTAAGTCGAGTCTTGCCGGACGAATGCTTTAGAAGGAGGATCAATATGTGTTTCAGACCTGACTCTGCTGGTGGCGGCGGCCCCATGAAGTGCCCGGGTTGCGGCAAGCCCATTCAGATGATGGCGGGCATCACGCTCGACAAGTGCCCGTTCTGCAAGGAAGACTTCACGCCGTACCTGAACGGTGAGAAGCCGATTCCGGGTCAAGAAGGCGCTCCGGCTGCTCCGGCTGCTCCTGGCGCTCCGAAGGCTCCCGGCGCTCCTGGTGCCCCGAAGGCTCCTGGTGCCCCGAAGGCTCCTGGCGCGTAATTTCCGTAAGGAAGTGCTCGACGCTCTAATTAGGGGAGGGCGTCGTAAACCTTTTCGCAAGATCGGTGGGTTGTTGGTTACGTAGGGGTTGCTGAAGGCCCAGCGGATTGCGAAATCGTGAGTGCTCCAGATCTGGCCAGATCGCAATGGTTCGCGCATACCAAATGCGCACTCACATATGAGGTGCGGCTTCAAGGGGCCGCACCTCATTTGTTTTCGCACTGCGAAAAGCGTTCGGAAGGCATCTATATAATGTATGATGTATTGCGCATTGTTGGCGAGTGCATCTGAGGTGGAGCATGGCGAGAGACATATCCGAGTTCGAATTCGATCCGGCGGTTCTTGATGGGTTCACACTCGAACAGCTGAAATGTGATGCGTGCAGCGGATACGGCAATTGCGGTTACCGCATGTACAAGATCAAAGAAGGTAAGCCGGTGCTCATTTGTCAGCAAAAGAAGAAGAAGTTGGCGGCGTTGCGTGATAAAGAGCGCGCCCAGTCGGGTGAAACCGCCGAGTAGAGGAAGGAACGAGATGATAAAGGAAGGCTCTACGGTACGATTGATTTACACCGGCACATTGGATGATGGCACGGTGTTCGGTTACGCCAAACCCGAGGCGCCCATGGAGTTCCAGACGGGCATGGATCTGACCATCGACGGTTTCGAGCGCGAGATCTCGCAAATGGAAGTTGGCGAGAAGAAGACGTTCACGTTGGGTATCTACGATGCCTATGGTGAGTATCTCGATCATCTCGTTGAAGCCGTGCCTGTCGAGCACGTTCCCCTCAAGAACGTCGAAGTTGGCATGCGCGTTCAGATGACAGGCGAAAACGGGGAGAAGATCCCTGTGACCATCAAGGACATCACATCTAAAGAAATCATCTTCGACATGAATCATCCGCTGGCTGGCAAAGAGCTCACGTTTGAGGTCGAGATCCTTTCGGTTGAGGAGCCGCCTGAGGGTTGGCACCGCAAGCCTGAAATCGCACCTATGTCGCCGCAGGATTACGGCATCAACTCATACGGCATGTAATAGTCGCGCGCTCATAGAAATCATTTAGAAGGTCCCTGTATGCGAAGGGGCCTTCTCTTTTTTTTAAATTACAACCGAGAATATTCCGTTTCGTTTAATACCAAACAGATTAGTTTATTTGAGTAATCCCAGTTCAAACATTATTACTAGAACCTAATAATGTTCTCAAAATAGATAGCATTACAAGATATTCGCCAATACCCGCAGGCACCCGAAGCGTTATAATCATCCTGTTGGTATTAGTGTGCGCTGATGTCCCTACACCATCGGCAATCGCGAAATGCCGGCAATCGTATCAATGGAGACGAAGAAATGTAAAGAAGGTTCTTCAAACGTCTTCATCTTGCAACAACTTTTGAGCGATAGATGGTTTCCCCCTAAGACCATTTTGCGCTTGAAGGCGACAAGGCGAGACTGCTGAAGTATCGACTGAAATTTTGGAGTTCTCCAAAGGTAAACCGAGAAAAGGAGTAACAGTATGGCTTATTCCAAGGAGTGGCGTACCGAACTTGAGGACGGTACAGTAATCACTCGCAGCAACACCTGGTCTCCTCCGGGATCCCACCCCGTAGGATACGGCGTCAAGGTTGTTACCAAGGATGGTAAGCTCATCCGCATCGAGGGTGACGACGACAACCCGATTACCCTGGGTCGCGTCAATGCGATGAACCTCGCTCTCCGCGAGTACACGCATCATCCTGACCGCATCATCTACCCGATGAAGCGTGCGGTTGAGGATCGTGGTAAAGATAAGTGGGAGCGCGTCTCTTGGGACGAGACCATCGAGACGATCGTCGACAAGGTCCGTTACTTCTGGGAGACCTACGGTCATGAGTCCATCGTCTGCTTCGGTGGCACCGGCCGTGAGGCTTGCATTTACTACTACGCTCTGACGTTCTCCGTCCTGCAGTCGCCCAACTGCTGCTACACGCAGTCTGGTTGGTCCTGCTACGGTCCGCGTTGCTCCATCTCCGACTACGTCCTCGGCGCTGGCTATCCTGAGCTCGACTATGCTGGCCACCTGCCCGGTTCGTATGACGACCCGCGCTACACCCTCTCCAAGTGGGTTGTGGTTTGGGGCAAGGAGCCGCTGCCCTCCAACGGCGACGGTTTCTTCGGCCACTGCCTCGTCGACATGATGAAGCGTGGTACGCACATCATCTCGATCGACCCGCGCGTCACCTGGGTTGGCGCCCATGACGGCAACATCAACGTCCAGGTCCGTCCGCAGACCGACACCGCCATGGCTCTCGGCATCATGAACCTCATGTTCCAGAATGACGAGTATGACCATGAGATGGCTGAAAACTGGATCTTCGGTATCGACGAGCTCAAGGAGCGCGCCGCCGAGTATCCGGTCGAGAAGGTTTCCGAGATCACCACGGTTTCCGTCGAGACCATCGAGAAGGTTGCACACATCATCGGCACCGAGCGCCCGATCGGCTGGGCTTGGGGCCTCGCATTCGACCAGAACAAGAACGGCGTTCAGCTTTCGCAGGCTATGATTCTTCTCGCCGCTCTCGCTGGCTCGATCGACTCCCCCGGTGGCCTGACCCTCGGTCCTCCGTCCGCCCTGCTTGGCAAGTGGCGCATGGAGCAGCGTGGCGCGATGGCTGACGAGATCTGGCAGCTCCGCATCGGCGCTGCTGAGTGGCCCGGCCTGTCCACCGGCATGGCTACCACCCAGCCCGACGAGACCCTGAACACCATGGAGACCAAGCAGCCGTACCAGCTGCGCATGGCTTGGTTCAACTCCTCCAACTTCCTGGCACCGACCTGCTCGGCTCAGCCGAAGCGTTGGCACAAGGCGCTGCTCGAGTCCATCGAGTTCTGCGTCATCCAGGACCTGTGGATGACCCCGACGGCCATGGCTGTTGGCGACTGGTTCCTCCCGATGGCCACTTGGGCTGAGCATGACGGCATCGTCCTCACCCACTATGGCCGCAACACCGTGTTCATGGGCCCGATGAACAAGGCTCTCCAGGTCGGCGAGTGCATGTCCGACATCGAGATCTGCCTCATGTTTGGTTCGAAGCTCACCCCGAACTGGTGGCCGTGGCTCGACACCAACTGGATGCCGGGCGACCGCGATGGCGCTGCCATCGACCGCACCGAGCTCGACGCTGCTGTTGACAAGTTCTTCAGCGACCAGCTCGCAGAGCTCGACATGGACTTCAACGACCTCCGTGAAGAGGGTCTGTATCAGCCTGGTGCTCATGGCTTCGAGTACAAGAAGTACGAGAAGGGCCTGCTCCGCTTCGACGGCGAGCCTGGCTTCAACACCATCACCGGCCAGATCGAGGCCAACTCCATCCTCTACGCCTCTTGGGGCGAGGATCCGCTGCCTTACTACGAGGAGCCGAACTACTCGCAGGTCAGCCGTCCGCAGGACGCCGAGGCTTACCCGCTGATCACCACGACCGGTTCTCGTCGTTACAGCTCCTTCCACTCCGAGCATCGTCAGGTCCCGTCCCTGCGTCAAATCGACCCGTGGGCATGGGTCCAGATTCCGCCGGAGACTGCCAAGGAGTATGGCATCACCGAGGGCGACTGGGTAGAGGTCTACAACATGTTCGGCGAGGCTCGCTACAAGGCAGAGATCACTCCTGTCCTGAAGCCTGGCATCATCAACTGCGCTCATGGTTGGTGGTACCCCGAGCAGGACGGCGAAGAGCCGAACCTCTTCGGTGTTTGGAAGTCCAACACGAACAGCCTCATCCCGCACCAGAACATTGGTAAGCTTGGCTTCGGCGCTCCGTACAAGGGCGTTATGTGCAACATGAAGCGCGTCCGCAGCCTTGATGAGGACTAATTAGAAAGGGAAGATCAAATGGCAGACACTCAATACGGCCTGCTCGTTGACTACACTTACTTCTCCGGCAATCACGCTGCTGAGATTGCCTGCAAAGAAGAGCTTGGTCTCCCGCTCGAGCAGTTTGGTATCAAAGAAGTAGAAGTCGGCCCCTTCCGCAAGGGCGAGGGTGACACGGGCGACGCTTGGGAATGGTTCTACATTCCTTGCCCGACCAGCATCTTCTCCGAGCACTGGGGAGCCGGTGGCGACAAGGCCGGTCAGCGTCCGGTCGCCGTTCAGGTCGAAGAATCGCACTCCATGTACTATGGTCCGCTGGACGAGATGTACGCGAAGATGCAGGAATTCGATCGTCCGACCGTTCTGTTCCGTCTCTAGTTTGTGATAGACTGGGTGTGGCCGCCAAGCGGTGGCCACACCTTACCTAAAGGAGGGACACTATATGGATCGTGAAGAATTGCTAGCTCTTGACAACAGCGAGATCGCCGCGAAGATGAACGAAATGATCGCCGGCGGCAAGACCAAGGCAGAAGTTGAAGCTGAGCTTGGCCTGACCGCAGCCGACCTCATGAAGGAAAACATCTTCTGGGTAAAGGACAAGTACCTGGCTCGCGCATGGTCTGGCTACACCAGCACGAAGCGTTCTGGCAACGAGTATGCTCAGGAAGGCGACGGCTGGCGTGGAGACGACGTCAAGGACTTCAAGGGCCGCGAGGTTCCTTGGTAGGCCTTTAGACGACGAGCTATCGTTTAAACGATGAGGGGCAGCTTAGGCTGCCCCTTATTGTTATCTTTGCTATAATCTCTTCGTTCACTTTTAGAAACAGGTTTTGCTATTGAGGAAGGTGCAGATTTTCTATGGCAACAGAAGAAGAGATCAAAGCTGAACCCCGCCTTACAGATGAGCAGGAAGTCATCTTATACAATATCACGCTAAGGCAGGATGAGCTTGGACGCGTTCAGACTAACGTGCTCTATAGCAAGATTGAGAACGACCCTGTTTACAAGGAATTGATCGACCGTGAATTCCTGACCTATCAGCTTTACGATTTCGGCGGTCCTGACGCTCCGAAGGTTGTCAATCTTATTGTCACCCTCAAGGGCATGCGCTACTGCATCATCTATGCAGATGAAATCGAGCCAAAGCTTCGTTGGGACGTATCTGGCAGGCGCCGTTACTAATCAAACCCAACACTTATAAAGCCCGCAGAGATGCGGGCTTTTTGTTTGAATAGAATGGTACAAAGTTCCCTGGGAACGGTGTGCCATTTTGTTTTAGAGTTGCGCTTGCAGATCTCTCTTCATAGTAAGTACTCGTTAGTGCATAAAACAAGAATCAACCCATGGTTCTTTTGTATAATCAATCGAGAAAAAAACCGAGTTCAAGTAAAGAAACCAGAGGTTTGTTTTGGCAATTGGAGATGGTGTTTCAGCGCTCGCGGAACTGGGCGTGACATTCGGCGGGTTCACGCCGACGGCTATAGATGGCGTCGCCTTATCAAAGCAATATGTTGAGCAGCTGGCCATTGCAGATGAGAAGCGAAAGAGGGCAGCGCGTAGGAAACGCGAGCTCGATCTTGCTCGAACTTCTAAGCCAAAACAATTCAAGGATGAAGTTGGTAACGCTTGGACCTATGTCGTCATAGACGATTCGGTTGTACGGATAGTTGCATGTGTGTCATCGGCTAAGAAGCTTGTTATCCCCGATACGATTGATGGCATGCCCGTCCGTGCAATTGGCCCCGATGCATGTTCTCGAAATGATTTCGTTGAAGAAGTAGTTTGTCCGGATTCGATCGAGACAATCGGTTCATGCGCATTCAGATTCAACTCTAATTTGAAGCGTGTCAAGTTCCCCGAAACATTGACCGAATACTCGTCATCATGGCTCTCGCATTGTCAAAAAATGGAAGAGCTCGTTCTTCCAGGTTCCCTCAATGTCATCGATCTTGCCGTGTTTGACAATCCGGGGCTTCGAAAGCTGCGCATTGGCTCTTACGTCAACGAGATAGTTCCTGGCGCATTTCAAAAGACGCGCCTTGAATCGATCGAAATCGATGATAGCAACCCCTTCATCTTCACTGATGGCGATGCGATTTACACGAAAGATGGCAATGTGCTGTTGGCTCTGGCCAGACCGATTGATTGCTATCGGGTAAAAGATGGTTGCATCGCAATAGGGAAGAAAGCTTTCAACAATATCGAATCCCTCAAAAGCGTTGAGGTGCCCGAAGGTGTCAAGATTCTTGGTGAGTTTGCATTCGCTCATTCTGGTCTCGAAACATTCAAGTCACCACTGTCGCTCGAAGTTATCAGCGAGAAAGCGTTTTTCTATTGCAAGAAACTCAGGTCAATCGAGTTGAACGAGGGTTTGACCATTATTGGAGATTCCGCGTTCGAACAATCGGCCCTCGAAGCTTTGCATATTCCTGCGAGCATTGAGCGCATCGGAGCTTCGATGACGAAAGCGACGAACATCATTCATTCAGGCCCTGACTGCACGATAGAGATTGACGAGGCTGCGCCTTCTTTGTTCCTCGATGGCGAAGGCGGTCTTTACCGAAAGGAAGACGATGGCGTACACATGGTGCAGCTCATATACCGGGAAGCCGAAGAGTATGCAGCTTGGCCTGGCGTCGAGATCGTTGATGACTATGCTTTTGCCTATCATTCCTCAATCAAACATGTGACCTTGCCCGATGGGCTCAGGCGCATCGGAACAAGTGCTTTTAGGTGCAGCGGTTCGTTGGCTCGTGTCGATATACCTGATTCAGTCAAGTACATCGGAAACGAGGCATTCCTCGATACGTCTCTTGAATCCTTCAGGGTTCCTGCGTCACTTGATTTTCTTGGTAGGAATGCGCTCGTCACTCAAGCGGCACATCATGGCGACCGTCGACCTTCTCTCCATACGCTCGAAGTAGCTGAGGGGAACGAGAAGTTCTACATTTCTTCGGGCATGCTGTGCCGTCGCAATGCCAAATCGTCGAGTGTGGTGATGTTCTCGAGCAGCGAACCTCATGTGGTCATTCCTGACGAGGTTGACCGCATCGAGGACTATGCATTCAACAATGCACGAGATATCGAATACTTGGAGTTGCGTCCGGGCTTAAGCACTATCGGAACAAATGGATTGACGGTATGGTGCTGGATCGAGCACATTCATATCGAGACGTCGCAACCATACGAAGATCGCACTTCCTTTGATTTCTACTTCCCGAACACGAGTAAAGGCGTTCACAGCATTTCTCAAGGAATCGGCGGAGCCAGTTGGGTGAATGTGCCGGGCATTGTGGTGCAGTACGATAACAGCATTGCAAGTGCGCACGACTACAATTCGCCGCGCAACTCGGACAGCATTTCCATTTACGAGCAGGTTTCCAAAATCGTGGCGCGTCTTGACGATCCGATTCTATTGACGAAAACGAATCGAAATCTGTTCGAACGTGTGCTGAGCTGGCATATCGTAGAAATCTGCGTAGATATCGCCCGTAACGACGATCGCTATCTCATAGACCGTCTGCTTGATTTCGGATACATCAACGAGGATAATCTCGAAGAGATAATTGCGGCAGTGAACAAACTTCAAGACGCTGCGATGACGGGATATCTGCTCGAAGCAAAGCGGCTTCGCTTCAATCGAAGCGCATTCGATTTCGATTTATAGGTGTTGCATGGCTTTTAGGATAGATGAGAAGCAAGCGCGCTGGGAGCGTGCGGTCAAGCTGGCTGACGAGGTTCTTGATGAGAGTCGCGTCCAGCTCATGCTGAAGTTCCGTTTCCTCGACATGGCGTTGTGGCGGATGCAGCCCGAACCGTCGAGCATCAAAGGCCGCTACGCGATGGCGACTGATGGCAAGAAGGTTTATTACGAGCCGTATTCGGTGCTCAACAGGTTTGACGAGTCGTTTAACGACATGATTCGCGATTACCTGCATATGGTCATGCATTGCATATTCCGCCATCCATATGACGAGGCGCATCGCGATCACCGTTCGTGGTGGCTGGCCTGCGACATTGTTGCGGAAAGCGTGGCAATGGAGATGTGCGGCGGCCGCTTTGATTGCGATGACGACAAGGCGCGCAAGGCGGCGCTATCCGAGTTGCGGCTATTATGCGGCAACATCATGCCGGGTAAGCTCTATGCATTGTTCGAGAAGACCTACAAGGCACCATATGGCAAGTCGCATATGGGACTGACAGTTGAGAAGCTTAACGAATATGCGTCGCTATTCGAACGGGACAACCATGAAGCTTGGCCTGCGTATGTAAAAGCAGAGCGAGAAGAGGTTCCTGGCGATATCGAGGAGCTTGCGCAGCCTGATGACAATGCCGACGAAGAGTCCCAGATGCAGCAGGAAATGTTCGTCAGCGATGGCGAGGATGCGCCTGAGGACGTCGATACGCAGGAAATCGAGCGTCCTGAGGCGACGGATTCCTCAAACGAGGGTGACGACGACGCAGAGGGAACGTCTGAAGATGCCCAAGACATCGACAACAGCGTCGATGACGAAGGCGAGAACATCGAAGACGATTGGCATGGTGCTTCGAGCGAAGATGACCATGACGATGAGGTCAAGGACGAGAAGTCCGAAGAAGAGCGTGATTGGGAAGAAATAGCCAAGCAAATCGAGATGAACCTCGAGTCGTTCTCGAAGGAATGGGGCGAAGAGGCTGGAAGTCTCATTGCCAGCTTGGCCATAGCCAATCGCAAGAAATACGATTACAGCGATTTCCTGCGTCGGTTCACGACGTTGTCGGAAGAGATGAAGATCAACGACGACGAGTACGACTACATCTTCTACACCTACGGTCTCGAGCTGTACGGCAACATGCCGCTTGTCGAGCCGCTCGAGTACAAGGAGACGCAGCGCATCCGTGATTTCGTGATCTGCATCGACACGTCGGAATCCTGTCGCGGTGATTTGGTGCGCAAGTTCGTGGAGCACACGTTCAGCATCATGAAGAAGCAAGAGGATTACGCACACGAGATCAACGTACACATCATCCAATGCGATGCGAAGGTTCAGGCAGATCAGAAAGTAACCGATTTGCGTGACATAGATGTGTTCATGGACGGGTTCTTCATCCGCGGCATGGGCGGCACTGACTTCCGACCTGCGTTCGCGTACGTCAACCAGTTGGTCGAACGCGGCGAGCTACCTGACATGAAGGGCCTGATCTACTTCACTGACGGTTTGGGGCAGTTTCCCGACAAGGCGCAGGACTACGATGTTGCGTTCGTGTTCATGGACAACGGCGAGGAACACATTCCCACCGTCCCGCCATGGGCGATGCGCATCATCATCGACGAAGAGGGAATTAACCGCTTCAAGAGCGGATTGTAAGGCAAGAACGAGCGAGTCGGTGCCCTGACCTCCGATTCACTCGTAGGTATAGAAAGGATTTGAGCGC
>JAZLCO010000059.1:0-49267 GCA_045614225.1 Eggerthellaceae bacterium
TTGCTCATTCAAGATAAAAGGGTGGGAAGTCTTGCTCGTGGGAGCTTGGGACCTTGGGTTAATGGGGTGTTGGGAAACAGAATGCAAGACAAGGGTGGGATCGACGTGGCAAGCGTCGGAAAAAGAGAACAAGATGCCTTGTTCCAACCTACCCCTATAAGGGGGGTTAGCTTAAGTTAACTTATCTTTACCTGTATTTCTTCTGTTCCATTGCTACACATTTTTCCCTGCACTAACAGCTTTTTTATTAGCAATATGCAACAATCTCATTATCGCCTCTATGAGAGAAGCGTTGGATCATGTGGAAAGGACAACGATGTCGTCTAAAAAAGCATCTTTGATCTTCCTGTCAATCCTCCTCGTGTTTTCGGTTGCGTTCGCTGGCTGCTCGTCGCCTTCGACGAATAAAGCCGCCACGCAAAAAGCAACCACCAGCAAGTCGACGACCTACAACCCCGAAAAGGAAAAACTCGATAGATATAGCGCCTGGTTCGATTCTCTGGGAACTAACGTCAAGTTAGCCACGATGGGAGTGAGCATTCCTGATGGCTACACTGGATGGGTCGTCGGCGAAGTAACGAATGTGTATTTCTCAGAAGACTCCAACGGACAGCCCACATTCATAGATTTCGGCGCAAAAGGCTATGAATCGACGCGTTTCTTCACCGCCATCGTATGGGGCGAAGATCTTGGCAACTTCGACGGCTACAATCTGAACTCATTGGTCGGAAAAACTGTGGCAGTGAAGGGAAGCGTGTACACATACAAACACGTCTATAAACAGGTGCAGATTTCATCGCCTTCCCAGATCAACGTTTGCCCCGTTTGATAGCATGGTAGATGCGCAGCTGGATGAAGCGCGGAGGTCGGTATGTCAAACGTTGGAAAGTTCCTCACGATAGCGGTTATCATCGGCGCAATCGCGCTCTATCTTATGGCCGGCATGTCAAACCCCCATGCAGGAATGCGGCCTTGCCCAATCTGCGGCAAGGAGACATCCTCGACCCTTGTGGCAGAGCAAGGTTGTTGCAACGATTGCTACGACAGGGCCGAAAGGACAAACCAAGCATATGAGCAGTCAAGAAGAAACGGCAGCAAATACGAGGACCAATACGATTACTACTTTAGGGAAGATCGGGAACAATCCGAACGCGACGACTACTACGAGCGTCAGCACGAGAGAGACTACTGACAGCTGCTAAATGCCACGCGAGACTCTTCCGCTCAGATTGCAGTGCCTGGCGAATGCGTTCTTGGTACATGCTCTCGTTCTTATCGTCCTGTCTGGAAAGGTTCTCCGCACATCAAGCTCCGCTAGCATCATGTATGGAATCTGGGGGCGCCTCTAGCCTGTCGAGCCGAAACGCCCCAACACGATCGATCTTACTTGCAGAGCCTTCTGTCAACCCCATCCATCTTTACGACGAGGGCGCCTCCCCGCATGCGGGACACGATGGCCTTGGCCGAAGAGTCATCTCCGTTAACTTTAAGGCGCGAGACCAGGCTCCCGCCGTCATAGTTGGTGGTCACTATGGTCGGAATTTTCGCCGAATTTCGCGCTTCCATGACCGTGTACCAAAGCGAGACGCTCCATTCAGACGGATACCCTTTCCCGAAGTCGTCTAGAACCAGCACAGCTGCTTCGCACATTCGGTTCAAGTACCCGAGTTCTCCGTCATTGAAGTCATCCTTGACCCTTTCGGCCGCGATAGCCGCATTGGCAAACAGCACATCAACCCCTTCATCGATGAGCTTCATCGCGGCTGCAGCGGCAAGAGAGGACTTCCCGGTGCCGTTGCCGCCAACGATAAACACATTCTGCTCATCTTGGATTGCGCGAAGAACTTCGGAGCAATCTGCCTTCGCTGATAGATACTTTTGCCCGATCCCCGCCTTCACATAGCGTGCCTCGTGACCATCTTGTACATATGAAGCAGCGGGACGTATGTTCGCGGATTCGATAACCATATAACCGCACTCTGGGTTTGGGCAGATGGTTATCAGACCAAGGCTGTACTCCTCATATCCCATGATCGCCCCGCAGTCCGGACAATTAGCAGTTGTACTCGGGATACTCATCGCAGATCACCTCTCGCTCGTTGACGTAGCTCTCGAACTTGTCACCGAAAAGAGTCTCGGGACGCAGATAGCGACTCATCGTGGGATCGGAGCCCCATTGCGCAGCTTTGACATCGATGACATGCTGGAAGTCCTGGAAGCTGAACCCTTCCGAAACCCGCTCGTCGATCAACTCGACCGTGCGCTTGGAATCGGCTTTGAAGCTCGTACCGATCCTGTCGTTTAGATAACGCACCACTTCACAAGCCGCGGGCGCGTTAGCGCCCGATTTTGGGTTGCTACTAGGTTCGGTTGGGTTCGGTTTCGTTGCGCTCTGTTTAGTTATGTTAGGCATACCTTCGGTTGCCGGGCGGCTGTCAGCTGGTTGGCGTTCGGTTGCCACTTGGTTGTCAGCTGGTTGGCAGACAGGATCCTGCTGCACTGACGGCAATGGCGCGGCATCGGATTTCAAGCAGTACGCATTCGACTGCAGCACTGTGACTTGGTCAAACTCGTCGCAGCAATTCGTCCGCTTGTGCCTATCGTTGCGCAGCGTGTTGTTCACAAGATGGTGCGCGACAACGATGACACCTGACGGGAAGGGGATGATGAAACCCTTGGAGACGAGGATGCGCATATCGTCGCCAGAGGCCCCTATGGCCCTCTGTATCCGTTTGGGAGACACAACAAAACCGTCGTCATCTGTGGCCATACCAAGATGGAAGTAAAGAGCCTGCGTAGATAAGGGCATGTCGGCAAATGCGTCTGAGTTGGTGATCTCCAAAGCGAACATTCTTCTGTTGGCCATCTACTCCACCCCCTCGAGAAATGCTGCTAACCTTGACGCTGAAATGCGCCAGCGATCGCTAATCTTGATTGCGGGCAGAGTTTGGTCAGCACACATCGCGCGAACATGCGAAGGATGACACTTCAGAACCTCGGCGCAATCGCCGCTCGTCAGCGTGAACCCATAGGTTGAAACCAGATAATCCAATACGCTGCTATGTTTGTATTGCCCTGGATTAATTGCCCCACAATATTCGGAGCTATCAGCCCGCTTGCCAACAGTCTCATCAGCGAAATCAGAACTCGGACTATTCATGGTGCACCACCTGAATGGTCTTGAATAATTGATCTGCTTCGTCGAGAGGCCAATTGAGTGCTACGGCAATAGCATTTCGCCATTTCGGCCAGGCTTTCTCGTGTCCGTTGATGATCTTGCTGATGATCACACGATTCACTCCCGATTGCCTCTCAAGGTCAACGTGGCTCAATCTGCGCTCGCGAAGTTCGTATTCAAGCAGAATCATGATTACCCTCCTGTAGAGATTTTTACGTTATTCGTTACACGTGTAGCGATTTCTGTTATAATCTTTACTGGAAGGACTGAGAAGATGTAGCTATCTCGACTAGACCGACACCGAAAACGCTACCCACCATGACTCGAGAGGTAGGCCATGCGCAGCATCCGATTATTCACAGACGATTTTGCGATTGTCGATTTCAATCAGGAGGGCTCTGTCGGCTTTGATCTGATTAAGCTCTTTTTAGAACTCGACACCGAGTCCCCCATGTACGCAAATAAAATCAAAAGCATCATAGCGTGCGATTGCGCACCGGTTCTGGCCATGCGCGAGTTTAAGCTGGAATGGCTTTCCAGCAGCGTTCGGGCAAACCTTGATGAGAACAAGCTACATGCTCTTGACTACACCGTGAGCGACGGGGTTATTGCAAGGCTTTCTGAGACTCGCGAGAACAGGCTGATCGTGCCCATAGCCGACTCCTCGGAGATGATCAACGCTGAAGCCAACAATCTAAAGGCAATTGCAAAGCTGTTCTTGCTCAGCAAGGGAAACATTAACGCTGCGGACATGATTCCTGAAATCACCGTAGATGGCCCCCTGGACGAGGTGTCAATGACTGTGGTCTTGCCTGTCGATTACAAGCACTACCTGGAAACATACGACCTTCCAACCGAAGTCCGGTTCGACACCAATAGCGCCAAGGAAAGCACCGCATATGCGAGCGTATCAATTCCGGCACACATCAGCTCCAGCACAACCGAGAAGCTTCAGGTAGAGCTTGCTGGACACGACTATTCTGAAATCGATATCTTGAGATGTATGGTCGCTGGCCCCTTGATGTCAAGTCTGCTCAGCTATCGGTCAGCAGCGTCCTACCAATATGACTTTGAGTCTTTGCGCCTAACACGAAACGAAGGATCGACTTATTCGGACAAGCTGGCCGAAGCCATCATGTCAGGAAAGGTTCGAGCCTGCCCCTACTGCGGAAATCCAATCCTGATGCTTAAAGAGTCCAGTAGCCCCTTTTGCAGATCGTCTCACCAAACAAGATATAGCGAAGAGGCAAAGAGCCTGCTGAAAATGGGCGCCTCAAAAGAGGAGATTGTGGCTCGCTTCCCGTTTATTAACAAGAAAACGATTCTCAACTGGTGATTAACGAGGTGGTTTGCGATGGCAAAGCTATATGGCGAAGGAACTATTACCGAAATAGTAAAAGGCAAGAAGTATCGAATCGCTTTGTCTGCGGGAAGGGATCCACTATCTGGGCGAACATACATTTCTGGTGAAACCATCCCGGACAACGCTTTTGCAGTGAACGATACGGGCAAAAAAGTGAAGCCGGCTGTTATCTATGGCGCTGCGACAGACGATCAGAAAGCCCGATACCGTTATTGGAAAACCCCTATCAGATACCTCAAAGAACAAGAGACTTTTCTAGGCACAAGGCGACAGGCAAAGCTACGCATTGAAAAGATTCGAGCGCGTCTGGAAATGCAGCAGAAGCTGATAGACAGCGGACTAAACCTCGATGAGTTGGCTTCTTATGGCTTGAGCATCGAATTCATCACTGAATCAGGCATGGATGCGGCCGGTGTGAGAGATGAGCTTCGCAAACGAAAGGAAGACGCAACGCGCAGCATCCTATTCTCTGACTGGGTTGAACGATACCTGTCCAGCCGCGAAAGCCTCGGCAAGCACCGGCCTGCGACGCTTAGACGCGACAGATGTTTGAGCAGGCATCTAATCCGCGAATTTGGCTCAATTGCAATTAATGAAATTAAGCCTGCAATGGTTAGCGACCTCTACGTAACATTACGCAACTCTGGTTTAGGCGACACAAGTGTCAAGCAATGCCATAGACTGCTGAAGACGATAATGAAGCAAGCAGTTAACAACGAGCTGATAAACCGCAACCCTGTTGATCTCGTCGATGCACCACGCAATCCCAAACCAGAACGTCAAGCTCTCGAATTATCCGAGGCTCGTCGTTTAGCTACGATTTGCATGGACAAAGAGCCAACGGCCAATAAGACTGCCGTGTATTTAGGCTTAGCACTCGGGGTACGCATTGGAGAGGCACTTGGACTTGAGTGGGGGCATATACAGCTCGATTGCGAAAGACCTTTCGTGCATGTCGTTCAGCAATTCACAGAACAGGGGCAAACGGCACCGCTCAAGACTGACAAGGACGACAACCCCGCGGGTCGAATTATCCCCATAGACGAAACCACAGTAACCATGCTGAAAGCATGGAAGGCGACCCAGAGGCAACAGCTCAACGAGCTTGGAATTGAGCAGGGAAACGATACTCCCGTGATTACGAACAAACTCGGAACGTACACGAACCACTCTAGGTTCCAGCGGTGGTGGCGGCAGTTTTGCGTTGATAACGGATTTGGTGCACTGGTCACGGAAGACGGACAGCGAGTTGTCACTCTGACAATTGGCGACGATGCAACGCCCTACCGAAACTGCATTATTCTTTGGCAAGACACCCAAGGATGGCCCTGTGACGAAAGAGGCAAACGATACACGCGATCGTACAAACGACCTTGTATTAAAACGCGATACGAGGGATTGCATTTCCATTCATTGAGACATACTCACTTTACGATGCGCATCGCATCCGGGATGGATATACCCACCGCTCAAGCTCTAGGCGGATGGACTTCACCCGCGATGCTAATGAACGTGTATGCCCATCCGGTCGCTGAAAACATCTGGAGTTCAGCCGGTTTTATGGACGAACTGCAATCAGAGAGAGCCGCTGTTTGAGAATCGATTTGCTCACGATTTGCTCACCAACATGCACTTGGAATGAAAAAGGTCAGCCGTACTACTGGCTGACCTGGTATTTCATGGTGGTCAGGGGGGGACTTGAACCCTCGGCACGCGGATTTTCAGTCCGCTGCTCTACCAACTGAGCTACCTGACCGGATGCTATGCGCCGTGACGCGAAAAGACATTCTACTAGTCACCGTTCGGCTGGTCAACCCACATTCACGTTTTATACAAGTGAACTCGAGCAGACCACCTGTACAAAATTAGCCTGCAGAACACGCGATGCGCCGTACTCATCCATCCAATCGAGTTCTTCCGAAACGCATTTTCCAGACTCGTCGTACCAACCCGCAAACAGGAAACCGTCATCCGGATAGGCATGGTAGCTCTGCTCCCACTCCCCCGTTTCCTTCCATTGGGCGTTGTAGATGGGATTGAAGGATAACCCAACGCACCCGCCAGCACCCGCAGTCAGTTCAAGCGGTTTGCCGGCCGTATCACCAGGCGCTAATGCCCGTATGCGTACGAGCGGATTTCCTGTCGCATACAGATGCCTCAACAGCGGATTTCCCGTTGTATCGAGCTCGGAGATGCTGTTGTTCTGCACTCGCAGGTACTTGAGCTTCGCATTGTGCGAGGTGTCGAGCGATGTCAGACAATTGTCGTTGACGTACAGCTCGACCAACTCGGGATTATGCGAGACATCGATGGACTCGAGGCGGTTCATACCAATGTCAATGCCTTGACAAGCAGGCAATCCGATCGGATCGAGCGCCGCTATCTGGTTGCTTTGCAGGCCCAAGATGCGCAAGCTCGGCATGTTGGCGACATCGATGGACGAGACGCGATTGCGGTACAGGTCGACAAATACCAGGTCGGCGCAGCCCGAAAGGTCGAGATCCCCAACAAGATCGCAACCGCGCAAATAGATTTCAAAGCTTTGCAGCGGATAGACGTCTTCGTTCAGAATGTGAATGCCGAGTCCCACGAGCTTGCCGTCGACTTCAACCACCCCGATGGGCAAACCATCTGCCCTGTTATCGATGGTTTCGCTGGCGTCCTCGTAGCTCTTGTCCTTCGACGTCGTCGCAACACGGCGAATCACATGATGGCGTGTCTCGACCTTTTCGGCATTCGAAATTCCGTCTTCGTCGGCCTGGGCGAAGAACGCCACCATTGCCTCGCGATCATGCTTGTTCATGTAGCGCCTCGCTTGCCTGATTGAGCAACAACCAAAAACTGCCTTTTTGGCTGCTACCCAAACAACAGCTCGCGCTCTTCAGCCGGCAACGCTGCGCGAGCCTGGTCGCGCAGGCTGTTCACACCGATGAAGAACTGACGCATCATGGCAACCACCAAATAACGTCCCTTCGGAGTGAGCGTGAGCTCTTCGGGCGTATCGGTCGCGAAAGCGCCAGCGAGCTTCATGAACGTCATCTCGGCGGGCAATCCGTTCTCGACGGTCATGCCAAAATCGCGCTCAAACTGCAGCTTGTCGAGCCGCAACCCAAACAATTGCATGAGGAAGCGGTAGCGCATGCGGTCGTGCAGGTTGAAGTCGGTGCGACCCATGATGGACATGCGACCGTTTGCGATGGCTTCGCCGTACTCGCGCAGCGAGAACGTGTTCACGTACAGGCTGTTGCCAAGATACGTGATGCCACCGCTACCGATGGCCGGGTACTCCTCGTACTGCACGACGTACTCGTCAATCATATCGCCGCCGGCACTCGTGCCCTCGTCGTAGTCGAAGCGGTTGTACGTCCAGGCGCTGCTGTGCGTGAACAGTGGTTTCTCGCCACCGGACAGCAGCTCGTCGATGATTTCGTAGTAGCGCTGTTCACGGTTGTAGTCGACCGAGCCGACGGTTTTTGCCAACTGGCGCTCGACCGAAGGCGACGCCATGAGCGGATAGAACGTGGTTTGCGTGCAGCCCGATTCAACGATGCGCTCGACATCGTGGATGAGCATGTCCTCAGTCTGCGCGGGGAAGTTGAAAATCATATCGGCATTCATCGACACGAAGTATGGCGTGGCCAGCTGAATGCGCTCGACGATTTCGTCGGCGCAACCGTACTTGTCGTAGCGGTCCATCTGCTTGAGCAAGCCATCGTCGAAGCTCTGCACACCGACCGAAAGACGTTGTACACGACCCTCGAGCTTCTCGAGGATTTCGGGGATCAGATGGTTCGGATTCGTCTCGCTCGAAACTTCCTTGATGCTGAACAGGTCGCGCGCCTGATCGATGGTCGCACACAACTCGTCAATCATAACCGTAGGCGTGCCACCGCCGATGTAGACGCTGTCGAAGTCGTAGCCCAAATCGTAAAGCATGCGCATCTCCTTGCGCATGCTCTCGAAATACGGCACGGCGCGTTTCTCCGAGAATGGGAAACGGTTGAACGAGCAGTACGGGCACAGCTTCGTGCAGAACGGCACGTGCATGTAGAGCATATAGCGCTTGCCGGGCTGCGGCCCCGGGACATGCGTGTCGGTCGTGCGGTTGATTTTCAAATAGTTCTTCGACGTCGTATCAACGGCGAGGCTTAAAAAACGCTCTGAAAGCATGAGCGGACTCCAAAAGATTCGTTTGCTGATGTTGCTTTGCAAATTGTAGCTTGTTCCAAACCCCATAACGACAGAAGGGTCATTTCTGCAGAAATGACCCTTCGATATCGATGGTTGAGTTTCTGTTCTAGGCCCAGGAATCACGCCCGCGAATTGCACGCAAACCGATATCGGTGCGGTTCTGCTTGCCCTCGAAGTTAATGAGCGCACAAGCCTCGTAAGCGCGCTCGCGTGCAGCCTGGAACGTATCGCCCATCGCCGTGACGTTGAGCACGCGCCCGCCTGCGGTGATGACGTTGCCGTCGCCGTCAACAGCCGTGCCCGCATGGAACACCGTGACATCTTCGAGCGAGTTTGCAGCGTCGAGCCCCGTGATGACCTTGCCCTTCTCGTAAGAACCCGGATAGCCGGCACTTGCCAGGACGACCGTGACAGCCCACTTGTCGGCCCATTCGAGCTCGATTTCGTCGGGGCGACCTTCGGCGACAGCCATCATCACGTCAACGAGGTCGGACTCGAGACGCGGAAGAACGACCTGTGTTTCGGGATCGCCGAAGCGCGCATTGTACTCGAGCAGCTTCGGGCCAGCCGGCGTGAGCATGAAGCCGCCGTAGAGCACGCCGCGGTAGTCGTAGTCGAACTCGTCGGCCGTCGCGGCAGCAGCGCGGCTCATGACGTCGATCATCGTCTCCAGCTCTTCGTCGGTGACAATCGGAACTGGCGAATACGCGCCCATGCCACCGGTGTTGGGACCTTCGTCTCCGTCGTAAGCGCGCTTGTGGTCCTGCGAAGGAGCCATGCAGTATGCCTTGCCCGCAGAAACGAACGCGAGCATCGAGCACTCGGGGCCCGTAAGGCATTCCTCGATGACGACCGTGTTGCCAGCTTTGCCGAACGCGCCCTCGAAGCACGAGGTGACGGCAGCATGAGCCTCTTCCGTGGTCTGGGCGACGACAACACCCTTACCAGCAGCAAGACCATCGGCCTTGACGACGATGGGGGCGCCCATCTTGTCGATATATGCATGGGCAGCAGCCTCGTCGTCGGTCGACAGATACTCGGCCGTCGGGAGGTTGTTGCGCATCATGAATTCCTTGCAGAAGGTCTTGCTTCCTTCAAGCTGAGCACCTTGCGAATCGGGACCGAACACGGGAACGCCAGCGCCACGCAGAACATCGGCAACACCAGCAACAAGCGGAGCCTCGGGACCGATAACTACGAGGGCGATGTCGTTTTCCTGAACGAAATCGAGCACTGCCTGGCCGTCCTCGGCATCGAGGCCGCCGACGTTCTCGGCGATGAGTGCCGTGCCGCCGTTGCCCGGCGCGACAAACAGATCTTCTGTCTTAGGCGACTTCTTCAGCGCCCACGCAATTGCATGTTCTCGTCCACCACTACCCAGTACCAGGATGTTCACTTGTGTTCCTTTCAACAATTACCAGAACTCGAAAGCCGTTGTGTCTCGCTAATCTTCGTCGCGGTACCAGTCCCTAACGATGGTCTGATCGCGGTCGGGGCCAACCGACACGAAGCTGATGCGCACGTTGCAAATGTCCTCGAGGTGTTTGACGTAGTCCTGCGCGTTTTGCGGCAACTCCTCGAACGAACGGCACTCGGTGATGTCTTCGCCCTTCCAACCAGGAAGCTCCTCATAGATTGGCTTCGCATGGAACAGCACCGATTGCTGCATGGGGAAGTAATCGTAGCGTTTGCCATCGCATTCGTAAGCGACGCACACCTTGATGGTGTCGAACACGGAAAGCACATCGAGCTTGGTGAGCGCTACGTCGGTCAGACCGTTGACCTCAACCGCATAGCGGCCGATGACGGCATCGAACCAACCACAGCGGCGCTTGCGTCCGGTCGTGACGCCGAATTCGTGGCCGACGGAGCAAATCGTCTCGCCAATCTCGACCTCTTCCCCAACGCCGCCGTCCTCGGCGAAGCGCTGCTCGGTCGGGAACGGACCAGCGCCAACACGCGTGACGTAGGCTTTCTGGATGCCCAGCACGCGGTTGATGGCCTTCGGCCCCACGCCGGTGCCAGTTGCAGCACCGCCGGCACAGCACGGCGACGATGTGACGAACGGATAGGTGCCATGGTCGATGTCGAGCAGCGTACCCTGTGCGCCTTCGAACAGAATCGACTTGCCCTCGCGCAGAGCCTCGTTGAGCAGCTGCGCGGTCTCAGCCATGTACGGCTTGAGAATCTTTGCATAGGGCAAGTATTCCTCGCAGATTTCCTCGACCGTATACGTGTGCAGACCATAGATCTTCTCGAGAATCGGGTTCTTCTGAGCAAGTACCGTCTCGAGCTTCAGGCGGAAGATGCGCTCGTCCATGAGGTCTTGCACGCGGATGCCCTTGCGACCCGCCTTGTCTTGATAACACGGGCCGATGCCGCGCTTCGTCGTGCCGATCTGGTTCGCGCCGAGACGCTTCTCGTCAGCACCGTCGAGGTCCTTGTGGTAGGGCATGATGATGTGGGCATCGCAGCTGATCTTGAGATTCTGGCAGGAAATGCCTTCAGCCTGGAGCATCGCCATCTCTTTGACGAGCACGCCGGGATCGATCACGACGCCGTTGCCTATGACCGGCACGGAGTCCGGATACATCACGCCCGACGGCATGAGATGCAAAGCGAGTTTCGTGTCGCCGTGGATTACCGTGTGACCTGCATTGTTGCCGCCTTGATAACGAACAACAAAATCGTAGTCGTGAGCAATGAGGTCGGTAACCTTACCCTTGCCCTCGTCGCCCCATTGGGCGCCGACCAACACTGTGTTCATGGTGAGTCCTTTCGGATTGACTGCGCAAACGATTATATAAGATTAGGCGGTCCAATACGCTCTCTCGGGCGAATCTCGACGCGAGCGAAACAATGCGCTGGAGTTCGGTTTTGGCACGCTGCTCCCAGGGAACGCTGTGCCATCAAACCTACAGCACAAGGTAGTTCAATTCGGGCTGGGCCTCTCGCAACGCCTCGACGGTTTCCTGGTGGCAGGTGAACACGATGACCTGTCGGCACTCGGCCAATTCCGCGAGAATGCGGGCGGCAGCTCGACGGCGCGTCGAGTCGAAATTCACGAGGATGTCGTCGGCAAGCACCGGTATCGCGCGCCCGACATTGTCGGCATGCAAAAGCATCGCCACGCGCAGCGAGAGGTAGAGCTGTTGGCAGGTGCCCAGCGACAGATGACGCACTTCGCGCGCCGTGCCATCATGCGCGATTGCCACGAGCCGCCCTTCTGCCGTCATGGAAATCTGCGTCCATGCGCCGCCTGTCACGGTGGAAAACAGCTCGCTGGCTTTGCGATACACCTCGGGCTGACTGCGGCTCTCCCACGCCGCGATGCTCTTCTCGAGCATCCGCTTCGCGAGCAAGAGCGAGACAAGCTCGTGTTTGGCTTCACGCAAGCGCACACGCGTCTGCTGATGCCGTATCTTCGCAATGTCGAACGAGCGGTCGTTCCGCGCGGTCTCGAGGCGTTCGGCAAGCTCTCCCATGCGCACGCTCATTTCGTCGCAGGTCCGTGACAACGCTTCGCGCTGGCTTTCCTTGATTTCGATCTCGTTTTCGAGGTCTGAGATTGATGCATCGATCTCATAACCAGCGTCAGCAAGGATGTCCGCTCGTTCGCGGGTGAGGCTCTCTATCGTTTGCTTGTTCGTCTCGATGCGCATTTCGAGAGACGCGAGGCGTTGGTTGCGCGCCTGCATGTCGGAACGGATCTCGCGAGCATCGTCAAGGAGCGAACGCGCTTGGCGAATCGACCCGTTGGCTGCAGCAAGCCCCTTTTCCTTGAGGAATGCTTCCACATCATCGTCGAGCAGCTGTTTGGCAGCCAAACTGGTGTCGAGTTTCTTCTTGTCTTGCAACATGACCCATTGGGCATCCTGCTTACGGGCGTCGAGCGCTTCGGCCGTCCGGTCGGGACGCGCAACGAGCGCCACCGTCGTTACTGCCAGCAAGCAGGCGAACACGATGAGGCCGATACCGAGAGCAGTAAGTGAAAGGCTGTTGATGGCCCGCGCATGCACAAACACGGGAACACCGGCCAGCGCAAATGCAAGGGCAAGCAGAGCCGGAAGCACAGCAAGGGAGGTTTTCGACGCCCTTGCGCGTTTAGCCTGAGGAGAGTCGGTATCCATCTCCATGAGCGCCTCGTATGCAGCCGATGAAGCAGCAGCGTTTTCCTTCGCTATATCGACCCCGCGCGTAGCTTTTGCCTGCTCGTCGGCATATTCGTCGAGCTTGTCGCGCAACGAGCGATCGGCAACGTTGTCGAGGAGCATGAGCCTGCGATCGAGACCCGTATCTTCCGCTTGCTCAGCCACATGTTCGGAGTATTCGGCCTCGAGCGCGGAAAGCTCAGCTTGAGCTTCATCGGCCTGCGCATCGATGCGCTCGATGCGATCTCGGCTCGAACCGAGCTTCTCGATTTCGCGGTTCACGTCGGAAAGATGTCGGGCGGTTATCTCACGATCCTCCTGCAGGGTCTTCAGCTCCCAGTCTTCCCGAATCCTGCGCTCGGCCTCATCGCCCAACTCTTTGACCAGTTCGTGTTCGGCATCGAGCCGTTCCGCGAGATTGAAAATCGATCCATCGGCTTCAGGCGAACGTGATGTCAACGCGGCAATGCGCTGTTCGATTTCCACAAACGCGCCAGCAGGACTTGTGCCGGTCCCTGAGCCAGCGGTGAGCAGACGAGCCGTGACATCCGATGAGTTTCGAAGCGACCTCAGTTCATCCGAGGTAAGCGAGAACATCGTCTTGAATGTTGCGCTGTCGATATCGCTCGTCGGATGCGCATCGCCCTTGAGGCCGTCCTCGTTGTTTTCGCGGCTAGCCACGGTGCCGTCAGAGAACGCGAGAGCGCCGGAACGCTCACCCGTCGCCGGACTGTAGGTATTTTGCACGCCGTGGGCTTCTTCCCATCCGAACAGCACGCCGCCCACGAAAGATGCAATCGTCGATTTGCCGGCCTCGTTCGGTCCGTACACCACGTTGAGGCCTCGCTCGAACGGGCCAATCTGGTAATCCTCGAGCACGCCGAACCGCCCGATGTGAATATGTTCCATGAACCTGCTCATTCGGATTCCTTCTCGAGCAGGTCCATGACGAGCGTTTCGGCCACGTCATTGAAGTCCGAAATCCTTCGTGGAAGCGACGCAGGAACCGCAATGCCGCGTTTCACGAATTCGCTCTGGATGTAATTGATCGTTGCGTCCTCGTCAGATCGCTGCCGATTGGCAACGCTGAGGATGTGTGATGCAAACAATCCTTCGCGTTTTGCCAGTTCGAGATCACGCTGGGGAGCTGTTCGGGCAATCAGCGCATCGCAATAGAACGTCGGATAGGCATCGTTCAACCGCTTGCGTATATCGTCCAAAACATGCGGTTGAACGAGGTATTCATGCAAATCGGTTTTCCCTTCGAGGATGATACGCACGACCATGTTCTCGCAGTGGTCGTGCCCGTTCTCGTGGAACAGGTTGCTCTGAAGAAGCTGGCCAGCATCGGCGAGCGTCTTGCAAGAGGACACGTCCACCTTGATGGTGTGGAACACAACGCTTGCGGTAGGCAGGAATTCGAGGGCGATGCTCGGTTTCGACGAACCTTGCTGCTCCTCGATCGTCACGCAATAGCAGCCGCGGCTCTCGGACTCCTTGAGATCGCGCCCTTGGATGCATCCGGGGAACACGATGCGCGGATGGCTTTCCGAAGGCAGGACAAGACGCTTGTGGAGATGGCCGCAGGCCCAGTAATCAACATCCGAGCGCATCAGTTTTTCAGGATTGGAGTACGCCTTGCTCTGATCGAGGTCGAGACCGGTGTGAATAATGCCCACCATGAACGGAGCGTCTTGGACATCGGGTCGCGTTAGCCTTAACGCTTCAACTGCTGCATCGCGGTCAATTCCATCGGCAATAGGCTCCTCAAGAGGCCATGCCTGATTGTGGTAACCACGAGCGCCGATAAGGCAGAGAGGCGCGCCGTCGCGCTCGAACAAGGCGAATTCGGGTGCCTCACCACCAATGAAATGGACCGATGGCGGCAGGAATTCGAGAGATTCGCTCCATACGACAAACGGATCGTGATTACCCGCGATGAGATACGAGGGTATTCCAGCCGAGTCAAGCCGGTTCAACCCGTCGATGAAGCGAAGGTAATCGCCATACGAAGCATGGGCTGTATCGAACATGTCGCCCGCGATGATGACGAAATCGACGTTTCGGGAAAGCGCAGCGGAAATCACGCGATCATACGCCGTGGGAATCGACTCGATCAGTTTCGCCTCCCATTCGGGTGTCAGGTCGGCGAAACCACGCACGGGAGCACCCATGTGAATGTCTGCAGCATGTATGAACGTAAGTTTCCTGGTCATGCAATCAGTGTACCGCACGATATTCGGCATTCGACCGAGACGGCGTCTCAGAGCGAAACAGGCTCTTAGTTGATGCTGTGCTCGCGATGCGGCTACGCCGATTCGGCGTAGTTCATGAAGCGAGTGTATTCGGGAACGAACGCCAACGTGATGTCACGCGTGGGACCGTTGCGGTGCTTGGCCACGAGCAGCTCGGCCGTGCCCCAATCGGGACGATCGTCGGATTCGGCTTCGGACTCGTCCATTGACCGGTCGATGAACATGACGATGTCGGCATCCTGCTCGATCGAGCCCGATTCACGCAGGTCGGACAGCTGAGGTCTCTTCTTGCCACGCATTTCGACCGCACGCGAGAGCTGCGAGAGCGCGAGCACCGGCATGTCCATTTCCTTTGCGAGAATCTTGAGCCCTCGCGAAATCTCGCCAACTTCGACGGCGCGGTTGCTGTCGCGGCGCGCTGTGGCCGGCTGCATGAGCTGGAGGTAATCAACGACGATCAAGCCGTGCCCCTGTGCAGCCCTCAGCTCGCGACGCGCTTTGGCGCGCGCTTCGAGAATGGAGAGGCCCGGTGAGTCGTCGATGTACAAGTCGAGCTGGGAAAGGCGGTTCGACGCATCGGCAATTGCGCCCCAGTCGCCCTCCGAAATGCGTCCGCTGCGAATTCGGCCGAGGTTCACGCGCGCCTCTGCGCAGAGAATGCGCTGCACGAGCTGGCCCGCGCTCATTTCCAATGAGAAGAACGCAACCGACGTGCCCTTCTTGGCAGCCTCGACGGCCATGTTCAGCGCCAAGGACGTCTTGCCAACGCCTGGCCTAGCAGCCAGAATGATGAGGTCGCCGCCGCGAAGACCGTGGAACAGCTCGTCAACATCCTTGAAGCCGGTCGGAACGCCTGCAATGTGGTCGCCTTGCTCGGCAAGCTTCGTGAGCTCTTCGAACGCGTCGGTGAGGAGCACGTCCATCTTCGTAAAGGACGATGAGACGCGCTTTTCCGTGACCTGGAACAACGTCTTCTCAGCTTCCTCGACCACCTCGTCGAGGTCGTCGGGCGCATTGTACGCAAGGGCGGTGATGCCCGCCGATGCGAAGATGAGCTGCCTTAGAATCGATGTGCGTTTCACGATGTCGGCATGGTTCGACCAATTCGTCAACGCAAAGGTGTTGTCTGCCAAATCGACGATGTATGAGCGTCCACCTACCACATCAAGCTGACCGGTTGCGTTGAGGTTGTCCGCAAGCGAAATCTGGTCAACGGGAATGCGGCGAGCATTCAAGTTGACGATTGCCTCGAAGATAATCTTGTGCGCGGGCCTGAAAAAGTCTTCGGGCTTGAGCTTGAGCAGAATCTCCTCGAGGATGTCGCCGTTGAGGATGCACGCTGCAAGAACCGATTTTTCGGCTTCGATGTTCGCAGGGATGGGCTTGTTCGAATTCGTCTCACTCGCTGTGTCGTTCACCATAGGTCCAGGCATCTGTCTTCCTTGTCTTCTCGCATTGGTCGTTCCATAGTAACGCAGTCAAAGAGCCTGTTCATCATCAATTTTTGCGTGCAAATCAGCCTGTTTTTCAACTCCACAGCAGAGAGGGGAAAACCCCTTCGCTCTATCTTGAGCAGAAGGGGTTTTCCACATTTTCCACTGCGTTCCACAGTGGACAACTTTTTTCTTTGAGGAACTATTCCTCAGCAGCCTCCGGCTCGGCAGCCTCTGCGGCCTCTTCGACGGCCTCTTCAGCAGCTTCCTCGACTGCTTCCTCAGCTGCCTCTTCGGCTGCTTCCTCAGCAGCCTCTTCGACAGCCTCGGGCTCGGCAGGAGCCTCAGCGCCGAAAACGACGCCCTGCTCGTCGGTCACGAGCAGCTTGACCTCTGCCTTGATGTCGCGATAGATCGAGATCTCGACGGCATGCTCGCCAACGACCTTGATGGCCTGGCGGACATCGATGCGGCGACGGTCGACCTCGACGTCCTTCTGCTCCTTGATGGCCTCGGCAATCATCTGAGGAGTGACGGAACCGAACAGGATGCCTTCGTCGCCAACCTTTGCCTTGATGGTGAAGGTAGCGCCCTCGAGCTGGGCCTTCAGGCTCTCAGCGTTGGCAATGCGAACCTCTTCGCGCTTGGCGATGTTCTTGCGACGCTGCTCGAGCTGCTTGAGGTTGCCCTCAGTTGCCTTCACGGCAATGCCCTTCTTGAGCAGGTAGTTGTTGGCGAAACCGCGAGAAACTTCGACGACGTCGCCTTCGCCGCCCTTGCCCCTCAGCTCTTCGAGAAGAATAACTTTCATTGTGGGCCCCTTTCTTTAGTCGCGCCTGCGACGGTCACCGCGGCCGCTGACAGCGGGAACCGCGTAGGGCATGAGGGCCATCGTGCGAGCGCGCTTCACGGCGTTCGCGATGTCGCGTTGATGCTGCACGCAGGCGCCCGTGACACGACGCGGCTTGATTTTGCCGCGATCAGTCACGAACTTGCGCAGAACCTGCGTGTCCTTGTAGTCGACGTAGTCCACCTGGTCCTTGCAGAACTGGCAGTACTTACGACGAGGTTGTTTAGAATAATCGGCCATTTATTGCCTCTTTCAATCTTAGAACGGGATATCGTCGTCGTACACTGAAGAGGTCGCGTCGATTGACGGCGCTGGAGCCGGAGCAGAGGCAGCCTGGTAGCCGCCATCGCCCTGGTATCCACCCTGGTAACCACCATTGTTTTGATAGCCACCCTGCTGGCGATCGCGTGAAGACATGAACTCGAGCTCGTCGACGATGACTTCGAGCTTGCTGCGCTTCTGGCCTTCGCGCTCCCACTGGCTCCAGCGGAGCTTGCCCTCGATGGCCACCTTGGTGCCCTTCGAGAGGTAGTTAGACAGGCTTTCTGCGCGGTTGCCGAACATCGTGCAATCGACGAAGTTCGCGTAATCCTCCCACTCGCCCGTCTGCTGGTTGCGACGACGATCGTTCACAGCGACGCCGAACGACATGATGGCCATGCCAGACTGCGTGCGACGAAGCTCAGGATCGCGCGTGAGATTGCCGCTTATGATCACTCGATTGATGCTCATGTTCGTACCTCTTCCTACCATGTGCCCGCACATGCGGGCAATCTTTCCGATTAGTCGCGGTCCGCGCGAGCCACGATCATGTGGCGCTGGACGTTGTCGTTGATGCGCAGAATGCGATCAAGCTCCGCGATGTGGTCGGGATTAGCATGGAAGTCGATGAGGATGTAATCACCCTCGGACAGGTTGTTGATCTCGTACGCAAGTTTGCGCTTGCCCCAGTTATCGACATTGTCGACGGTGCCCTCACCTGCGGTGATGACGTTCTCGATGCGGCCCATCACATTAGCGCGGGCTTCCTCCTCGAGAGTCGGAGCAACGAAAAACAGCAGTTCGTAAGCCTTCATCAGCTCACCTCCTTTGGACTAGACGGCCTCGGCTGGTGAAAGCTTGCACCGAGGCAGGTAAAAAACAGCCTGCTCATTCTAGCAAACGCTTACGTCCTTCACAATAATTTCCACATTGGACGCTAAAACGTCACGCTATCACCACGCCATCCCGGTTCCGGCATGGTGCCGCGCGCTCCGAGTTTTCAACGAGCGGCACCTTGCGGAACATTTGCAACAGTACTGACGCAATCCATTGATGCAACCGCAATCGAGCCGTGTCACGCTCTGCATTGCATCAGCCTTGTTCGCCCGAAAAGCAAACGGGCGGCGACAATTCGTCGCTCGCCCGTCGCAGTTTATTCTTTAGCCGGTCTATGCGCGAAGGTTATTCTTCCTGCGCAGCGTCTTCAGCGCTCTCGGCCGCATCTGCTTCCGCCGGCGTTTCTGCAGACTCCTTGGGCATTTCGCCAACGATGGACTCGAGCGTGAGCATGTAGTTCTGGCACGGCCCAACGTAAATCGGCTCGTTGTGGAATTTGATGTTGCCCTCTTTGTCGACCCGGTAAATCAAGCCAATCGCGTGGCCGTACGGCTCGCCCGGCATTCCGCCCTGAGCGATGATCGCATCGGTCTGACCCATGTCGGTGTCGATGAAGCCATCGTAGCAGAACCCGTAGGTACGGGCGCCCCTAGCGTTGGCCACGGTCTTACGCGCTGCTGCGAAGCACTCGTCGGGCGTATTGCCCTCCTGCACTTCGAAGAACAGCGTATCGCCAACCGCAAGAGCGGTGAACGGCTCGATGACCTCGCCTTCGAGCATGCGGTCGCGCGCCTGATTGATGCTGAAGCGCAAAACGTTCTCGAGCAACAGCGGAATCTCAACTACTTGGTCCTGGTCTGCCACAACGGCCCCCTTGTCATTATCATTTCATTAGCCGGACTATTATAACCTGACAGTGAGGACTGTCCCCACTGTCAGTTTGTTATTGCAGAAGGGTATCGAAGTCGAGGTCAAGCGGCTTCTCGACCTTGCAGACGTAACCACCCTCGGGATCGACGTCAATGAGCACATGGTCGCGCTCCATGAGGTTGCCGCGTACAACCTGCTCGGCGATGCGGTCGACCACTTCGCGCTGGATGAGGCGCTTGAGTGGACGAGCGCCGAAAACCGGATCGTAACCGTCGATGGAAAGCGATTCCAAGGCTGCCGGCGTGACGTCGAGCGTGACGCGGCGATCCTCGAGGCGCTTGCGCACGTCGGCAAGCTGAAGCTCCACGATCGGTTCGATGTCGCTAATCGACAGCGCATCGAACGTGACGATGTCGTCGATGCGGTTCAGGAACTCGGGCCTGAACGTTGCGCGCAATGCCTCGTCGATGGCGTGCTGCTTGGTCTCCTCATCGCCCTGCTCCGAGAACTCGCGGATGAACTGCGAGCCGACGTTGCTCGTCATGATGATGATCGCGTTCTTGAAGCTGACCACACGCCCTTGGCCGTCGGTCAGACGACCATCGTCGAGCACCTGCAGAAGGATGTTGAACACATCCGGATGCGCTTTCTCGATCTCGTCGAGCAGGATAACGCTGTAGGGCCTGCGGCGCACGGCTTCGGTGAGCTGGCCGCCTTCGTCGTAGCCAACATATCCTGGAGGAGCACCAATGAGGCGCTGCACGCTGAACTTCTCCATGTACTCGGACATATCGATGCGAATCATGGCCTTCTCGGTATCGAACAGGTACTCGGCAAGCGCCTTTGCGAGCTCGGTCTTGCCAACGCCCGTCGGACCGAGGAACAAAAACGAGCCGATGGGCTGGTCGGGATCGGAAAGACCCGCGCGGTTGCGCCTGATGGCGCCGGCCACAGCGTTGACCGCCTTGTCCTGGCCTACGACGCGCTTGTGCAGCTGAGCCTCGAGATCGACGAGCTTTTCCATCTCGCCCTTCATCATCTTGCTGACCGGAATGCCCGTCCATGCGCTGACAACTTCGGCCACCTCTTCCTCGGAAACCTCTTCCTTCAGAATGGCGCCGTCCTCTTGACGCTCGTTGAGCACACGTTCGGCTTCGGCGAGCTTCTGGCGCAATGCCGGAATGGTCGCATAGCGCAACTCGGATGCACGCGAAAGATCGCCCTCGCGCTCGGCGCGCTCTTCCTCGACCTGGGCAGCATCGAGCTCGGTCTTGATGTTTTGAACGTCGACGATGACGTCCTTCTCGTTTTGCCACTCGGCCTTGCGGGCATCGAGGCTTTCCTGCGCCTCGGCGATATCGCGACGCAGTGCTTCGAGACGCTCCTTGCTGGCGTCGTCGGTCTCGCGCATGAGCGCCTGCTCTTCAATTTGCATTTGCGTGAGCTTGCGCGCAGCCGCGTCAACCTCTTCGGGCATCGAGTCGATCTCGATGCGCAGACGGCTTGCCGCCTCGTCCATGAGGTCGATTGCCTTGTCGGGAAGGAACCTGTCAGCAATGTAGCGGTTCGAAAGTTCGGCAGCCGCCACGATGGCGCCGTCGGTGATGCGAACGCCATGGTGAATCTCGTACTTCTCCTTCAATCCACGCAGGATGGCGATGGTGTCCTCAACGGACGGCTCGCCAACGACAACGGGCTGGAAGCGGCGCTCGAGAGCGGCATCCTTCTCGATGTACTTGCGGTATTCGTCGAGCGTCGTAGCGCCGATGGCATGCAGCTCGCCTCTCGCGAGAGCCGGCTTGAGCATATTGCCCGCATCGATGGAGCTGTCGCCCGCCGAGCCCGCACCCACGATGGTGTGCAGCTCGTCGATGAACAGGATGATGCGGCCGTCGGAGTCCTTCACCTCGCGCAGCACGGCCTTCAAACGGTCCTCGAACTCGCCGCGGTACTTTGCGCCAGCCAGCATCGATGCGATATCGAGCGTGATGATATCGCGGTCTTTCAGGCTCGAAGGCACGTCGCCGTTGATGATGCGCTGCGCCAGGCCTTCGACGATAGCCGTCTTGCCGGTACCGGGCTCGCCGATGAGCACGGGGTTGTTCTTCGTGCGACGGGAAAGCACTTGAATGGTGCGGCGAATCTCCTCGGAGCGCCCGATGACCGGGTCGAGCTTGCCCTCGCGCGCCTGTTGGGTGAGGTTCGTACCGTACTGGTTCAGGGCATCGAGCTCGAGTTTCGACGTTTGGTCGGTGACGCGCGCTTCTCCACGCAGCTTGTCATAGGTTTCCTCGACCGCCTTGGCCGTAGCGCCCGCAGCGTTCAAGATCTTGCCGGCATCACCTTTGTCGCCTGCGAGCGCGATGAGCAGATGCTCCGTCGTGGCGTAGCTGTCGCCCATTCTCTCAGCCGTTTTGACGGCCTGGTCGATGACCTTAAGCAAATCATTGCCAGGCATGGCCATGGCCATGCCGCCCGTCGACTTGGGCTTGGCGGCAACTGCATCGGCAACGTTGCGCTTGAGCTGCGCCGGGTCGGCCCCGACACGCTTCAAGATGGCCTCAAGGTTGTTTTCGGAGGCGTCGAGCACCGCCGCCAGCAAGTGGATCGGCTCGATGATGCTGGCGTCATTGTCGCCGGCAACGCCCATGGCAGCCTGGAAAGCCTCGGCTGCAGAGGCACTCAGTTTGTCAAGTCTCATATCTTCATCACCTTCTCAGTGAATTGACTAGTGAACTCGCCTTATGGCGAGCGTGGTTCCACCTGTGCGAACGAGAGAGTTCACGCTTTCACGTGTCTCGAGCTCGTGCACGCGATCTGCAAGGCGTCGCACGCGACGGTGCAAGTCGTCGATTTCGCGGTCGCGCTCATCGAGCCTTCCCCGTAGGTCGAGGATGCGAATGACGCCTGCAAGGTTGATGCCTTCATCGGTCAGCTCGTTGATCAATGCGAGCCGCTCGATGTCGGCCTGCGAGTACATGCGCGTGTTGCCGCGCGTGCGTTGGGGCGTCACCAACCCTTTTTGCTCGTACGAGCGCAAGGTTTGCGGATGCATCCCCGCAAGCTCAGCTGCAACGCCGATCATGTACAGCGGTCTATTTCGATCTTGCTCGTTCATCTTTTTCCTCCTCGACTAACCAAAACGGCTTTTTGGCTAGCTCGCTTTTCTAGGAAGCGTCCCTGAACGCCTCGAGCGCAGCGCGCTGAGCGTCATTCAAGTTGGTGGGAACGGGAACGTTGACGGTGACCTTCAAGTCGCCGTTGCCCGTGCCCTTCACACGCGGTGCACCCTTGCCCTTGACCGAGAGCACCGTGCCTGCCTGCGTGCCTGCGGGCACTTTCATGCGGATCTTCGAACCGTCGGGAGCATCGACCACGATGCTCGTGCCAAGCGCGGCTTCGGCCATGTTGACTGTCGCCGCCGTGTGAACGTCGGCGCCCTTTCGGCTGAACGTCGGATGCGGCGCGATCTTCATCGTTATGATCAGGTCGCCCGCTGCCCCACCGTTCTGACCCGGAACACCTTGGCCGCGGAAGCGCTGGCGGTCGCCGTCGTTGGCGCCTGCCGGAACCTTCACGTCAAGCGTGGTGGCCTCTTGCCGTCCGGGAATGCGCACGGTCACGCGCTTGGTCGTGCCGTTGAACGCCTCGTCGAACGTGATCTGCAAGTTCACGGTCGTATCCTGGCCCTTCTTCGGACGCGGCGCCCCACCATAGGCGTAACCGCCTCCGATGTTGCCGAAATCCCAATCGGTGCCGAATGCGCCTTCGCCGTTGCGCAGGCGTTCCAGGATGTCGGCCCAACCGCCAGCACCGCCGAAGATATCTTCGAAGTTGACACTCGCACCGCCTGTGCCACCACCCCAGTTGAAGGGGATTTGGCTTTGGTCGGCCGTGCCGTACTGGTCGTAGATCTTGCGCTTCTTTTCGTCGGACAGCACCTCGTATGCCTCGTTGATGTCCTTGAACTTCTCCTCGTCGCCTCCGGCGTCGGGATGGTTCTCACGCGCGGCCTTGCGGTAGGCTTTCTTGATCTCGTCTGCAGTGGCGTTCTTCGACACGCCGAGCGTCTTGTAATAATCCGGCTTACCGGCCATATCTCACACCACCTTTCCTAAAACAAGGGCGAGCTTCGAGCCCGCCCTTTGTGCTACTCTTCGTCACCGGACTCTTCCGGCTTCGGGCGCTTCGGGCCGCCCGTGGTAATCGTCACCATTGCGGGCCTGATCACCTTTTTGCCCATCTTGTAACCCTTTTGGTAGACGTCGTGAACGGTCTCGTCGAACGCCTCTTCGTCGGGCACGGTGCCGACGGCTTGGGCTTCAAGAGCGTCGAACGCTTCGCCCGCCGGATCGATCACCTGGACGCCGCCTTTCACAAGCACGTCCATCAGCTTTGCCTGGACCGCTTTCACACCTTCGAGCAAGCCAGCTTCGCCGTTTTCGGTCGCATAGGCGATCGAGCGCTCGAAATCGTCAAGGACGGGAAGCATGCTCTCGACCAGCTTCTCGGCGGCGCGGGTCTTCTCTTCCGCGCGCTGCTCGCTCGTGCGACGACGGTAGGTGTCCCACTCGGCATGCAGACGCAGGTAGCGATCGTGCCAGTCGGATGCTTCCTTGCGCAGCTTCTCGAGCTCGCCGGCGGCGGCAGCTGCGGCTTCCTCTACGACTGCCTCGGCCTCGGACACGATGTCCTCTTCGGCGGTCTGGACGTCTTCGACGACCTCGGCTTCTTCCGTCTCTACCTCTTCGGCAGCTGCTTCGTCAGATGCAGCTTCGTCGGCAGCGTCCTCAATCGGAATCTGGAAGCCCTCTTTGACGTCTTCGTCTTTACGCTTCGTCATCTCTACTTCTCCTCGTCAGGATCGACGACCTCGTAGTCAGCCTCAATGGTGCCATCATCGGCCGGAGCACTCTGTGCGCCCTGAGCTGCGGCAGCGGCGGCTGCAGCTGCGGGGTCGAACCCGCCGGCACCCTGAGCGCCGTTCTGCGAGTAGACGATCTCGGCCAGCTTGTAACCAGCTTCCTGCAGGGCCTCGGTGGCCGACTTGATGGCCTCGATGTCGGTGCCCTGAAGAGCGGTCTTGGCCTGCTCGATCGCGCCTTCCGCCTGAGACTTGGCGTCTGCCGGGACCTTGTCGCCCAGCTCGCGCAGCGTTTGCTCGGTGGCGTTGACCAGGCTGTCGCAGTTGTTGCGAACCTCGGCCTCTTCCTTGATGCGCTTGTCTTCCTCGGCATGGGCCTCGGCGTCCTTGACCATGCGATCGACTTCGTCGTCGGACAGAGCCGTGGAGCCGGAGATGGTGATCTGCTGCTGCTGACCAGTGCCCAGGTCCTTGGCGGAAACGTTTACGATGCCGTTGGCGTCGATGTCGAACGTAACCTCGATCTGCGGCACGCCACGGCGTGCAGCCGGAATGCCGGAGAGCTGGAAGCGACCAAGCGTCTTGTTGTCGCGGGCCATCGGGCGCTCGCCCTGCAGAACATGAATCTCGACGGACGTCTGGTTGTCAGCTGCAGTCGAGTAGATCTCGGACTTGCGGGTCGGGATGGTCGTGTTGCGGTCGATCATCTTCGTCATGACACCGCCGAGCGTCTCAACACCGAGCGACAACGGGGTGACGTCGAGCAACAGGATGCCCTGGACGTCGCCAGCGAGAACGCCGCCCTGAACGGCTGCACCCATGGCAACAACCTCGTCGGGGTTGACCGACATGTTCGGCTGCTTGCCCGTGATGGTCTTGACGAGCTCCTGCACGGCAGGCATACGGGTGGGGCCACCAACCAGGATGACCTCGTCGATCTGGCTGGACGTGTAGCCGGCGTCCTGAAGCGCCTGTTCGACAGGCTTGCGGCAACGTTCGAGCAGATCGCGGGTGATGCGCTCGAACTCGGCGCGCGTCAGCGTGTAGTCGAGGTGCTTCGGACCGGAAGCGTCTGCCGTGATGAACGGCAGGTTGATGTTGGTCTGCGTGACGGAGGACAGCTCGATCTTGGCCTTCTCGGAAGCTTCCTTCAGGCGCTGCAGAGCCATCTTGTCGGTGCGCAGGTCGATGCCGTTCTCGGCCTGGAACTTGTCGGCAAGCCAATTGATGACGCGCTGATCCCAGTCGTCGCCACCCAGATGGTTGTCGCCAGCCGTGGAGGCAACTTCAAAGACGCCGTCACCAAGCTCGAGGACCGAAACGTCGAAAGTGCCGCCGCCCAGGTCGAAGACGAGGATCTTCTCGTCCTTGTTCGTCTTGTCAAGACCATAGGCCAAAGCTGCAGCCGTCGGCTCGTTGATGATGCGCAGAACCTCGAGACCTGCAATCTTGCCAGCATCCTTCGTAGCCTGACGCTGAGCATCGTTGAAGTATGCCGGGACGGTGATGACGGCCTGGGTGATGGGCTCGCCCAGCTGCTTTTCAGCGTCGTTCTTCATCTTTTGCAGGACCATTGCCGAGATCTCCTCGGGGGTGTAGTCCTTGCCGTCGATCTCGACAACCGCACGGCCGTCCTTGCCTTGCTTGATGTTGTACGAAACGGTCTTCTGCTCTTCGAGGGTCTCGGAGTATGCGCGGCCGATGAAGCGCTTGATCGAGCTGACCGTGTTCTCAGGGTTCGTGACTGCCTGGTTCTTTGCAGCCTTGCCTACGACGCGCTCGCCATCTTTGCGGAAGCCCTCGACCGAAGGCGTGGTGCGGTCACCCTCTGCGTTGACGAGGATTTCGGGCACGGAGCCCTCCATGACCGCCATCGCCGAGTTGGTGGTGCCCAAGTCGATACCAAGAATCTTTGCCATTTGTATTACCTCTCATCCCTTCGGACATTGTTACCTTATATATAAATGTTGCAGCGCTCGCTTAAACCTACCTGAAGACATGCGAGCTTATCTTCAACGATGTCAACTATAAAATCTGAGTCTTATCATGTCAAGTTATATGCTGCGAGGTGTCATAATTCTGTCAACTATGCGTTTGAACAGCAAAAAGGCCTGCTCGAAAGCAGGCCTTAATCTCATACGGAGCTTGGATTCTCTTCGTTAATCCTCGGCAATCTCGGTGATTGCGCCCATCGGGCACTCCTCGAGGCATTCGCCGCAACCGATGCAAGCATCTTCGTTCACGACTTCGGCGACACCGCCGGGAACTTCCAGAACTTCTTGCGGGCAAGCGTCGACGCAAATGCCACAACCGATGCACTCGTCAGCATCAATCAAGGGACGTGCCATAGTGAACTCCTTTTCCAATCAAAACTAGGTACCCCTAAGAATCTCTCTTTGCGCAAGATACCATTACTTGCCGCATTTGCAAGTACTGTTTTCCTTTTTTCGGCAATGGAAGCCTAGCAAATGCGGGGAAGCTGTTCTCCAACGAGCATGTCCAGGATCCGACGCCCACCGAATGCGTTGCGTACGAACACCTTCGGACCACGGTCTGGCTGTACCGCGCTCACCTCGCCGATGATGGCGGCATCGACGCCGTATTTGTTGGCGCGCATGGCAGAAAGAGCCTGTTCGGCGGCTTCTGCGGAAACCACGCAAACCATCTTTCCCTCGTTTGCGACTTGGAACACGTCATAGCCCAACATGTCGCATGCACCGCGCACTGCATCGCGCACCGGCACTGCGTCCTCGTCGATGGCGATATCGACCTGTGATTGCTCGGCGAGTTCGTTGAGCGTCGACGCCAGACCGCCGCGGGTCGGATCGCGAAAACAGCGCACGGCTCCAGGAGCGGCTTCCAGCACGTCGGCGATCAGATGGTTCAAAGGCGCCGCATCGCTCTTGACATCGGCCGAGAACGACAGCGATTCGCGACAGCTCATAATCGTGATCCCATGGTCGCCAAGCGTGCCGCTGACAAGCACGACATCGCCGGGCTGGCACTTCGCTCCACCCAGATCGACCCCTTCGGGTACAACGCCGATTCCGCTCGTGTTGATGTACACGCCATCGCCATGACCCTTGTTTACAACCTTCGTATCACCCGTTACGAGTTTCACACCTGCCTCGATGGCCACATCGGCCATGCTCTTGCAAATACGCTTGAGATCTGCGATGGGATAGCCTTCTTCAAGAATGAAACCGCAGCTCAGATAGAGCGGTTTGGCGCCGCTCGTGGCGATATCGTTCACCGTTCCGCAAATCGCAAGATGCCCGATGTCGCCACCGGGGAAGAAATGCGGCGTCACCACGAAACTGTCGGTCGAGAACGCAAGGCGGGCACCTTCGGGTAACTCGGAAAGCACTGCAGCATCGTCACCGCGACGCAGCTCGTCGCCCGCATATGCCTCGAAGAACACCTCGTCGATGATGCGACGCATCATCGTGCCGCCACTGCCGTGGCCGAGCAAAACCTTATCTTCCATTTGAAACTCCAATTGCTCAGGATGTGACGGAAGAGCAGCCTTCCCGTCACATTTAAAACGCGGCAGAACGATCGCCGTCCTGCCGCGCTCTGGTTGCGCTTAGATCATTTGACCAGTTGTGGTGACGACGAGACCGCCGTTCTTGACACCTTTCGTACCCAGGATGACATCCGCGATGTCGCGCACATCGGTGGCTTCGCCGCGCAGAATGATGACCTCGAGGCAGTTGTCCTCGTCGAGATGCACGTGCGTGGTCGAGACGACCTCGGTGTAGTGGGCATGCTGGATGTGATGCAGCTTCTCCTGCACGTCGTGGGAATGGTGATTGAACACGATGGTCAGCGTGCCCATGACCTCGGTGCCGGGCAGTTCGGCCTCTTCTGCGATGAGCGCCTCGCGCACCAGGTCACGAACAACTTCGCTTCGATTCTTCGCCAAACCACGACGGGCGACGAAGCCGTCGAAGCGCATGAGCAGATCCTCGGGCATCGCAACCGAGAAACGGGCAAGTTCGTTCGACATGCGAGCCCCTAAACCAAACTGACCGTTACGCCCGGCGCGGATGCAGCTTCTTCTTCGAGCTCATCCTTCGCGTCCGCCAACAAGGCACGCACCTCGTCGAGCAGCTCTTGTGCGGAATGGAGCTTATCGTCGGTTTTGCTGAAACCCGCGTCGCCCGCTTGATGGGCCAGGTTGTGAACCCAGCGGCGCTCGAGCTTGATGTGGTCGTCGATCTGGTCGATCATCTGCTCGAATTGTCCGGTGTTGATACCGTTGCTGCACATATGACGTTCCTTTCGCTTTGACGAAGCCGAGGAGAACCCCTCCACCGCTTCACCAACCTTGCTATCATGTCTGTTATACGAGCGCTTGCGGCATTTCGCAAGGGGAAGTGTGAAAATAATGGCGCAGAGTAACATATATGGAGCGGGAGCGGCTAGCATTTTCGAGCTTTTCGGCGATTACGTCGAAGGCGATGCGGGCCGTGCAGCACTCGTGCTGGCCTCGAAACGGCCATGCGACGCTTCCTTGGATGCTCTCGACAAGTCGTTTGCCGCATTTGGGTATGGAACCGACGCCTTCTCCGTAGCGACCATCGAACCACTTGACGCTTCGGCCGAAGGCGGCGATATCCCTCTCGATTCCCAGGCGCTCTTCCTGCTTGTCGAAGGCCTCGATCCCCTGCTGCTGATCTGCGCCGACGCAGAGGCGGTCTCACTCGCTTGCTTGGCATACCGTTCGCAGTTCGAGCAAGACGCACCTGCACGTGTACTCGGCCGTCCCGCTGTCATGTTCCGCAACCTCGATGCGCTCATGGAATCCGACGCTGGCAAGCAAAAGGCCTGGAAGCTGCTGAAATCGCTCCCACGTCAGTAGGCTCTAAAACAACTTCGGATTAGCTGCGCCAACGGGTGAGGCGGCGCTCGATGATGTCGAAAATGGCGTAGAGCACGACGCCCAGCAGGGCAAGTGCGATGATGCCCGCGAACATGCGCGGGTAATTGACCATCGACCAAGACTGCATGATGAAATAGCCCAAGCCTGTCGAGCCGGCCATCGCCTCCGCAATGAACAACACTGCAATTGCTGTTCCCACGCCTATGCGCAGCGAGGTGAACACTGCGGGCATCGTTGCGGGTATTACTACGTGACGGTATTCATCCCAGCGGCTTCCGCCAAGCGAGCGGATGGAAAGCACGGCGCTTTCGGGAACGATCTTGACAGAGTCGCGCACCGCAACAAGCACCTGGAAGAACACCGTCAACGAAATCAGGGCGATCTTAGGTGCATCCGCCAACCCGAGAAGCACGAGTAGAATCGGCAACAACACGACTTTGGGAATCGGATAGAGCAGATAGAGCACCGGCGCGAACAGCGCGTCAAGCGTGCGGGAACGCGCAAAAACATGGGCAATCGGCACGGCAAGCGCAGTGCCGATGACAAGCGAAACGATGACGCGGTAGGCGCTCGTCCAGAAGTAGGGCACGAGCGTCGGGGCGTTTTGCGCAAGCACGCCAACGGTGGCAGCGGGCGTGGGCAATGCAGGCGAGTTCACCAGCAAAGCCGTTATCCACCAGCCGGCAATTATGAACACGACGGCGAACACGTAGCCGATAATGCGTCGAATCATCGAAGGCGGCCGGTTCATCGCACAACCTCCGCATCCGAATCTGTCGGATCGCCGCCTTGCGTCTCAACTGAAGAGCCGTTCGCCAGAGCAATCCTGACTTCCTGGCACTTGGCAGAAAACTCGGCCGAGGCACGATAACCCGCCATGCCCACATCGGGATTGTCGATCACAGCAACGACGGTGCCAGGACGCTCGCTGAATACGAGAATCCGCCTGCCAAGATAGACCGCCTCTCCGATGGAGTGCGTGACGAGCATCTGGGTATGGCGACGTTCGAGCCAGAGATCGAGCAGCGTATCTTGAAGTGACTCGCGCAGCAGCGCATCGATCGCCGAGAGCGGTTCGTCCATCAACAGGATATCGGCGTCCATCGCAAGTGCCCGAGCAAGCGCAAGACGCTGGCGCATACCACCCGAAAGCTCTTTCGGATACGCACGCTCGAACCCAGAGAGTCCAACTTTTTCGAGAGCCTCAGTAGCGCGCGTGCGCGCTTCGCTTTCGGGAACCCTGCGGATGGTCAAGCCTAATGCTGCATTTTGAAGCACGGTCTTCCACGGGAAAAGACCCAGGTCTTGCGGGATGAATGCGGTGCCGCGACGGGGTTGGTCGACTGGAATGCCTCCGACGAGAACGCGACCTTCAGACGGCTTGAGCAAGCCGGCGACCATGTGTAGCGTCGTCGACTTCCCGCAGCCAGACGGTCCGATAAACGCAACGGACTCGCCTGCGGCCACCTCGAACGAAAGGTCGTGCACGGCGACAAGCGACCCATCGTCACCGTCGTATGTCAGGCTGACGTCCTCGAAGAGAATATCGTTGATGCTGTGCTCATCCATAGTGGAGTCATTTTCCCATACGTTTCGCCGCACGGCATGCAAACTCAACACGCGAGCGCGAAACGTTGAGTTGGCTGATGCGAAATGATGCGCTTTGTCTCAGGCAACACGCCGGTCTTATTTGATATGACCGAGGAAGTCTTTCGTGCGGTCGTTCTTCGGATGGTCGAACACTTCAGACGGCGAGCCCTCTTCGACGATAACGCCACCTTCCATGAAGATGACTCGGTCAGCAACCTCGCGGGCGAAGCCCATCTCGTGGGTGACAACGACCATGGTCATGCCGGCTTCAGCCAGGCTGCGCATAACATCAAGAACGCCGCGCACGAGCTCGGGGTCGAGCGCTGAGGTGGCCTCGTCGAACAGCATGACATGCGGATCCATGGCAAGGGCGCGCGCGATTGCGACGCGCTGCTGCTGACCGCCGGAAAGAGCCGCCGGAAGGAAGTCGGCGCGATCGGCGAGCCCGACGCGGTCGAGCTGCTCGAGCGCAATGCGTTCAGCATCTTGCTCGCTGCGCTTGAGCACTTTGCGCTGCGCCAGCATGACGTTCTTCTTGGCCGACAGATGCGGGAACAGGTTGAACTGCTGGAACACCATGCCCACATGTTCGCGGAGCTTGTCGACGTCGGTGCCAGGAGCCGTGATTTCCTGCCCCTCGATGAAAATATGACCGCCCGTCGGCTTTTCGAGCAAGTTGATGCAACGAAGCATCGTCGATTTGCCCGAGCCAGACGGTCCGAGCACGACGACGACCTCGCCGCGCTTGACGTCAACGTTTACGTCGCGGAGCACCTCTGTCTCGCCAAATGACTTCGAGAGATGCTGGATGCTTACCATGATGTCGGATTCGCCCACCAAAGGCCCCTTCCTGCAAGTTCGTTTGTAACCTGATTATTATAATGCGAGAAAGCAATTCGGCGCGCCAAAGGAGACGCCTCATGCACGACGCACATGTTCACCTTGATTTCATGGCAAACGCCGAGCAAGTGGCATCCGACGCTTATTCGGCGGATATCGCGCTTTTCGCCAATACTGTAACGCCCGATGGGTGGGCCGCAGCGCGGGCACGTCTCTCCGATTTTGGGAATGTACACGTCGGTTGGGGGATGCACCCCTGGTGGGTCGACGACTCGTCAGCGTCAGCCTTACCGCCAATTCCCAAGAATGTCCGGTTCGTCGGTGAGGTGGGACTCGACCTCAGCAAGCGTCATGAGGAAACACGCGAAGCACAGCTCGAGGTATTCCAGGCCATTGCCAACGCATGCGCCGAACAGGGTGGCAAGATCATCTCGATACACTCGGTGCACGCCGCGCGCGAAACGCTCGACATCCTCGAGACATGCGGCGCGCTCGAATCGTGCACATGCCTGCTCCATTGGTACACTGGCCCAAGCGACCAGCTGAAACGCGCAATCGTCGCAGGGTGCTATTTCTCAGTCGGCCCACGCATGGTTGCAACTGCGAAAGGCCGCGAGTACGTCAAGGCGATTCCCGCAAAGCAATTGCTGCTCGAGACGGACGCACCTCCCGGCCAGAACGTCGACTACTCACTCACCGAGCTACAATCCGAACTCAGCGTCGTTTCCCAGACGATTTCTTCAATAAAAGGTGAGGATGCCCTCGAAACCATCGACAACACCTTTACGCGATTGTTTGCTTGAGAAAGCGCAATCGCCCCGAAGGGCAACGCCGCTTGCGAAGCACCATCTATCTTTTGCATAGGCTAGCTGAGCTGCTGTAGGCGGAGCCCTTCGAGGCGATTGCGCGTCTTTCTCAAGTGACCAGATTGAATTACAGGCAACTCTCGTAAATCTTGCGGCAATCCTCAAGCGTGAGCTTCTGGAATGCGCCGAAGCATTCTCCCTTGTTGACACGCAGCGTCTCGAGCAGCGGGTCGATATCGTCTGCCGTCAATCCGAACTCGGCAAGCGTCGCCGGCATGCCGAGCGAGCGGAAGAAGGCCTGCAGCTCGTCGATTGCGACCTCTACGGCGTCTTCAACCGCCTCATCGCGCGGCGAGAACTCGTCGTCGACTGGTTCGATACCGAACACTGCAGCCGCAAAGTCGAGGAATCGCTGCGGGTCGCTGCGCCACACGTAGCGCATCCATGCCGGCATGATGACGGCGAGACCGGCACCGTGGGTAATCTCGGGATGATGAGCCGAAAGCTCGTGCTCGAGCGCATGGCTTTCCCAGCCACCTGCGCGCGCCGTCGGTGACAAGCTGCGTCCGCAGCCTGCAATATCGTTGTGCGCCAGCATGCCCGCCCACATAATCGTCGCGCGGGCATCGTAATCTTCTGGGTTCTCGAGAGCTCGAGGGGCATCGTCGATTAGCGCATTCACAAGGCCTGTCGCAATGTTGTCAGTCACGGGAACCGCTTCCACGCCGCTGAAATAACGTTCGCAGATGTGCGCAATCATGTCGGTCACGCCAGCTGCGGTCTGGTACGGCGGCAGTGTGAATGTGAGTTCGGGGTCCATTATGGCCAGCTTCGGGCGGAAGATGTCCCCACTCGTTCCGACCTTGCGGTTCTCGGCATCGCAACTTATGACGCACGACGCAGACGCTTCGGACCCAGCCGCTGGAATCGTCAGTACAACTGCTATGGGCAGGCATTTCTCGATCTTTTGGCCTTTGGCGAAGAAATCCCACACGTCGCCATCGTAGGGAATACCAAACGCCGTTGCCTTAGCAGCATCGATGGTGCTGCCGCCACCAACGGCCAGCACGCCATCAACCTCGTTCTCGCGCGCTTTAGCAATGGCATCGCGAACCCAGTTGACCTCGGGGTTCGGGCGAACGCCGCCCGCTTCAACATATGAAACGCCCGCAGCTTCAAGCGACGCCTTCACGCGGTCAAGCACGCCAGACCGGACAACCGAGCCTTTGCCGTAGACGAGCAGCACACGATTGAAACCCATTGCCGCCATTTCGGCGCCCGTCGTATCAACCATCTTCCGCCCAAACACGAACCTGGTTGGAGAGTAGTATACGAAGTCTCTCATAGTCAACCTCCGCTCTCACGCCGCCGAAGCCACGAAAAGGGAAATTGCTCCTTCACGCAGACCTGCGGACGGCAGTCCATCTTGTTCATAGGTTATTATAGGGGGGCTCTGGAGTATTCGATAACGGAGGGTCCCCAATGGCAAACAAAGGGCTTGCAAAATCGGCAGAGAACATGACCATCCTGGTCACAGGCGGCGCAGGATTTATCGGCAGCCACACATGCGTCGAGCTGCTCGACGAAGGCTACGATGTCGTGATCCTCGACGACCTGTCAAACTCGTCGCCCAAAGCCATCGAGCGCGTTCGCACCATAGCAAACGTTGACGAAAAGCGCTGCGCGTTCGTCGAAGGCTCGATCCTCGATCGCGAAGTCCTCGAGCATGTATTCACCACCTGGGACATCGATGCCATCATCCATTTCGCAGGCTTCAAGGCGGTTGGCGAAAGCGTTGCGAAACCGCTCGAGTACTACTGGAACAACATCGCTGGCACACTTGTCCTGTGCGATGTCGCGCGCACTCACGGCGTGAAAAACATCGTATTCTCGAGCAGTGCCACCGTTTACGGTGAACCGGAATTCATCCCCATCACGGAAGATTGCCCGAAGCACACGCCCACCAATCCGTATGGCCAGACCAAGTCGATGCTCGAGCAGGTGCTCACCGACCTTTATATCGGCGATAACGAATGGAACGTTGTGCTGCTGCGCTACTTCAACCCCATCGGCGCACATGAGTCGGGCCTCATCGGCGAAGACCCAAAGGGCATCCCCAACAACCTCGTGCCCTACGTTGCGCAAGTTGCAGTTGGAAAGCTCGCTGCAGTGGGCGTGTTCGGCGACGACTACCCCACCCCCGACGGAACGGGTGTGCGCGACTACATCCATGTCGTCGACCTGGCGCGCGGCCACGTTGCAGCGTTGCGCTGGATGGGCGGCAAGGTCGGCACAGGCGCAGCGATTGGCCTCGGCTCGATTGCAGGAGAGCCTGCAGAAGACGGAACGCGTCGTGGCGTGGGAATCTTCAATCTGGGCACTGGTCGTGGATCGAGCGTGCTCGATGTGGTGCGAGCTTTCAGCAAGGCATGCGGACGCGATCTCCCGTATGAAATCAAACCCCGTCGTGCTGGCGACATCGCCGAGAACTACGCTGCATGCGACAAGGCGCGTGACGAACTCGGCTGGGTGGCAGAATACGACCTTGACCGCATGTGCGAGGACAGCTGGCGCTGGCAGTCCAACAACCCGAATGGGTATGCAGACTAACAATACTGGCGTTCGGTAAAGAGCCTCGCTCGCCGCTTCGTCGCCTCGAACTAACACGCCCGCCATAAGGCGGGCGTGTGGATTTCTCGGCTCCTCGGGCTTACCTCGCTGGGCTCTTTACCGAACGCCAGCTTTTTAACCGAACAATTAGTTCGTAGCAACCTGGGAAATGTCTCCGCCTTCCATGAAAATGCGGGACATCTCGGCCACACCGGCATTATCCGCGATGACGTAGGACACATCACCGATCATGTCAGGATAGGACGGGATGTTCGCCGAGTAGATCGTAACCGGGTAGTCGTTGTTATGGCGAATCAGCTCGGCAAGCGAGAAGATGAAGTCGAAGTCCATCGCCGAGTCGGTCGTGAGGAACTTCGTCGACGCCTGGATCAAGCCAGCCAAATCGGTTGCAGGAGCCTCGAGGCCTTTGTGGATGATGGCGTCGATGACTTTGCGCTGGTTGCGCTGGCGCGTGTAGTCGCCGTCCGCATAAGCGCGGCTGCGCGCAAACACGAGTGCTTCCTCGCCGCTCAGGTGCTGCTCGCCCTCTTCGATGATATAGTCGCCTGCGTCGGGGTCTTCGATTCGCTCATCGACGTATACATCAATGCCACCAATGGCGTTAATCAAATCAACCAAGCCTTCGAAGTTGATTTCAGCATAATGGTCGATAGGAATGCCCGTTAGATTGGTCGCTGCCTCAATCGTGCCACTCGGCCCGCCGTAGTAATAAGCAGCGTTGAATTTCGCCATACCCACACCAGGCAGATCAACAGCCGTATCGCGCGGAATCGACATCATGGTGATGGTGTTGGTGAACGGGTCGACACGCACGATGATGTTGGTATCCGTACGCGCTCCCATGCTCTCGTCGTCTATACGGGCATCAGACCCAAGCAGCAGCACGGTAAACGGCTCTTCGAACGTCGTCGAACCCGTCAAGGCACTGTCGAGTGCTTGCATCTCAGCATCATCGAGTTTGTGCAGGTCAGCATTGACAGCATCTTTTTGAGACTGTTTGAACACGTAGTAACCGAGCCCGGCAACTGTAGCAATCAGCGCGATGAAGATGATGGCAACCACGATCTTCGCGCCCTTCGAAGAACCTTTACCCTTTGCGTGATAGCTAGCGTTGTTGCGGGAATACTGGCTCGCCGCGCCATAGCTCGCAGGAACATAGCCCGCATTTTGCGGTTGTTGCGCCTTGCGGCGATAGTCCTGGGAAGGAGTAACGGGATTCATTCCCTGAATTGGTGCTTCGCTGTTGTCTCGAGTATTGATCTTTTGATTGCGCTTGACCGATTTACGAGCCATCGAGAGGTGTCCTGGTTCTTCCGCGGCGCTGAGCCTATCTTCTTTAACTTTTTTATTTTAGCATCGAGGCGTTTTACCCATAAGACAGCCACATTACGACCACCCTGAGCACATGCGCACTTGAATTCAGTCACCGAATCGCACAGTCGTCTGTTGGTTATATCCAACAATTTAAAAACATCATCGCCCTACACTGGCGGACATGAGCTTTTACGATGACGACGCCTTTGAAAACCAACCTGAACATGCGAAATCCTTGAACGAAACCGTTGGTAGAAACGTACAACGGCTTCGCGTCGAGCAGAGTTTGCCCAAAAAGACGTTCGCTCACATTGCAAATGTCAGCCGTCCTCAACTCGACAAGATAGAAAGCGGCGAAGCCGACGTGCGGCTGTCATGCATTGCGCGGATAGCTGACAGCTTGTCGGTTGCGCCTGCCGATTTATTGAAACCTCACCAATAATTCGATACCCATACGCATAAAAAACGCCGGCCCGAAGGCCGGCGTTTCGTCGTTTCCAAAAACGAGCAGTCCGTAGCTTCGCTACGACAGAGCCTCAGTTGCAGCGGCTTCGAGCGTGCCGAGCAGCTCTTCAGCACCCTCGCGCGTTTCGCGTGTTGCAAACAGGTATGCCTTGACCTTGGGCTCGGTGCCACTGGGACGGAAGATGACCTTGTTGCCGCCCTCGAGATCGAACTCGATGACATTCGCCTTCGGCAAGCCGTTGACGCCCGTCGCGTAGTCGACGACACCTTCGACAGCCAAACCCGCGATGTCGGCTGGCGGCTGTTCGCGCAAGCCGGTCATCAGAGACTTCATCTTCTCGCCACCCTCGACACCTGGGAATGAGAACGACAGGGTCTTGTTCAGGAAGTAACCGTGCTTCTCGTACAGATTGCGGAGAGCGTCGGCCAGATTCATGCCCTTGGCGCGATAGTACTGCGCCATCTGGCAAATGAGCATCGATGCGTCGACGGCGTCTTTGTCGCGGACGTGCGTGCCGTTCAGATAGCCATAGCTCTCTTCGAAACCGAACAGGAAGCGGTCAGGCGCGCCTTCTGCCTCGAGATCGGCGATGACGCCGCCGATGTACTTGAAGCCGGTGAGCACGCGACGCATCTCGAAACCGTATTGCTTGGCAATCGAGTCGACCATGACCGACGAAACGATGGTTGTAACCGCGACCTTGTTCGCTATGGCTTCGGCGCCTTCATCATCCGCAATGCGCTGCGCGACGTAATCGAGCAGCAGGACGCCCATCTCATTGCCCGAGATCAGCAGGTAGTCGTCGCCGTCCTTCACGGCAGCGCCCACGCGGTCGGCATCGGGATCGGTTGCCAATACGAGGTCGGGGTGCACTTCCTCAGCAAGCTCGATGGCGAGCTTGAGCGCTTCGCGCGTCTCGGGGTTCGGATACGTGCACGTGGGGAAGTTTCCGTCGGGCTCCGCCTGCTCGGGAACAACCGTCACATCGGTGATACCAACGCGCTCCAGAATGCGGCTGACACATTCGAGGCCGGTGCCATTGAGCGGGGTGTACACGACTTTCAGCGGATCGTTCGCAGCACCTTCGCTCGCAACCGAGCAAGCCTCGACGGCGTCGATGAAGCGGTCGATGACCTCTTCGGGGACCCATTCGATGCGACCATCGGCGAGCGCCTCGTCGAAATCGCACATCTTGACGCCGCTGAACGTATCAACGTTGGCGATGGCTGCGGAAATGGCATCTGCTGCTTCGGTTGCAATTTGGCAACCGGTGTGATCGTAAGCTTTGTAGCCGTTATACGGCGCGGGGTTGTGACTGGCTGTCATGTTCACGGCGCCGGCGCATCCCAAATCACGCACGCCAAAGCTGACTGTGGGCGTCGGCACGATGCGCGGGAACACGTAGGCTTTCACGCCGTTGGCTGCGAACACCTCAGCTGTGCGGCGGACGAACTCTTCGCCCTTGTTGCGGCTGTCGCGCCCGATCACGACGGACGGGTTCTCGTAGTTTGCAACCAGGTAATCCGCAAAACCCTGGGTAGCGCGTCCAACCGTATAAACGTTCATGCGGTCGGTGCCTGCACCGATGATGCCGCGCAAGCCGGCGGTACCAAACTCGAGGTCCTTGTGGAATGCTTCGATTGCCGCCTTTTCATCGTCGCGCATGGCTTCGAGCTCTTCGCGCAGATCGGCTTCCTCCACGTTGTCGAGCCACGTTGCAAGCAGTTCGGTTTCCCTCGTCATCGCTGCTCCTTTCATTCGAACCGACGCTACACATTATAGAGCTGGGAAGGCGTGTCGATGAGCATATCGGCGCCAGCGGCCTTAAGAACTTCGACGCTGCGGTAGCCCCAGGTCACACCTATTGCAGTGCACCCTGCAGCATGGGCAACGGTCATATCGCCGCCCGAGTCTCCGATATACGCCACGCGTTCGGGCTCTACACCAAGTTCAGCCATCATGTTGAGCAGTCCCGTGGGGTCTGGTTTTCGCGGCACATTCGGGCCTTCTCCCCACACGATGTCGAACACACCTGGGAATTGTCCCGCAATCACGAAGCGCGTTGCGGCGTCGAACTTGTTCGACAGAACACCGAGCTTCGCTCCGTCTGCCTTGAGCTTGTCGAGCGTTTCGGGCATTCCCTCATAGGGATGCGTATATTTGTGCCCAAACTCCGGATAAAGCTCTCTCCACCGAGCGAGAATCTCATCGATCTCTTCCTCTGAGGTGCCAGGAACTGCAGCACGTTGCAGAAGCACACGCGCACCATTTCCAACGAAGCTGTTGATTTCGTCGGACGTACGGGCGGGCATGCCGTGTTCGGCAAGCGCCATGTTAGTGATGTTCGTCAAGTCGGAAAGCGTGTTGAGCAGCGTTCCGTCGAGGTCGAATATATATGCGTCAAATGCCATGGCAGCCCCCATATAACAAAAATGCCGTTCGCGAGAACGGCTAGTGTGTAAATGGTGCGGGTGAAAGGACTTGAACCTTCACGGGGTTGCCCCCATACGGACCTGAACCGTACGCGTCTGCCAATTCCGCCACACCCGCATATGACCCGTTAAACGAGCGAGAAAGATAATACCCCAGCACAAAAAGCCATGCAAGGAATATTTTCACAATTCGTCACATATCCGTGCATCAACCAGAAAAGAACGCTATCATTGCCAATTGCTATTGCGGGTGTCGCCAAGTGGTAAGGCACGAGCTTCCCAAGCTCGCATTCGCGGGTTCGAGTCCCGTCACCCGCTCCAATAGATTTACAACAACGTCCACCTACGGGTGGGCGTTGTGTTTTATCAGGGACCAGGGACTCGAACCGATGAGGTGGGAGGCCGGTAAGCAAACGCGCCAGTGGCGCGTTTGTAGGCCGACGGTCCGAGCGCGCAAGCGCGAGGACGCTGGATTTCGCGAAGCGAAAGCCGGAGTCCCGTCACCCGCTCCAAGAAAACAAACAGGCACCGTTTCCGGTGCCTGTTGCTTTTTTGAATCTATGCAGCTCTTTTAGAGGATGCGAACCCTCACGATGCCTTCGCGAGCGCTCAGCTTCTCGAGAGCATCCTCGCCCACCTCGTCATCGATGTCGATAATCGTGTAGGCAAAATCACCGCGGGCCTTGCTGACGATGTTCGCAAGGTTATGACCATGCTGTGCGATAGCGTCGGTCACTCCGTTGATCACGCCAGGGGTATTGCGATGGATGAGCGTGATACGCTGGCCAACGGGGCGAAGCGTCCCGAGAGAGCAAGCCGGGAAGTTCACCGAGTTGACAATGTTGCCGTTGTCGATGAAGTCGACGAGCTGATTGACGGCCATGACAGCGCAGTTCTCCTCGGCTTCAGCAGTCGACGCGCCAAGGTGTGGCAAAATGATGGTGTTCTTCGCACCCATGATGGTCGGATTGGCGAAGTCGGTAACGTAGCGGCCCATCTGATCGGCCTCGAGAGCGCGCACCATCGCGTTCTCGTCGACGAGCGTGTTGCGCGAGAAGTTCAGGAAGACGGCGTCGCTCTTCATGAGCTCGATCTCGTGCTCGCCAATCATGCCCTTGGTCGAATCCATGGCAGGCACGTGGATGGTGATGTAGTCGCACTCGGAGCAGATGTCGTCGAGGTTCGTCACGTGTTTGACGGCGTTCGAGAGGCGCCATGCGGCGTCGACCGACACGTAGGGGTCGTAGCCGTAAACTTCCATGCCGAGCTCGATGGCTGCATTGGCGACGAGCGCGCCGATGGCACCCAGGCCGATGACGCCGAGCTTCTTGCCGAGAATCTCGCGACCAGCGAATGCCTTCTTGGCCTTCTCGACCGACTTGGCGATGTTCTCGTCGTCGGCGTTCTCGCGGCACCACACGACACCGTCGACGATGCCGCGGCTGGCAAGCAGCATGCCGCAGAGGACGAGCTCCTTCACGGCATTTGCATTGGCGCCGGGGGTGTTGAACACGACGATGCCCTCTTCAGCACAACGGTCGAGCGGGATGTTGTTGACGCCGGCACCAGCGCGTGCGATGGCGAGGAGGCTTTCGGGGAAAGCTGTGTCATGCATCTGGGCGCTGCGAACGAGCACACCATTGGCGTTTGCGAGCTCGTCAGTGAGCTCATAACCCTCGGGCAAACGATCCGTGCCCTTCTTGGAAATGTTGTTTAGGCAGTGAATGCGGGGCATTTTATTCCTTTCAGTCGTTTTAGTAACCTTTATATGATAGCGCTTTCGGAAAAAATGACATCGTTATAATAGACGCATGACGGAACGTTCAAACAAAGGCTCGAACCGCGCCACACATGAAGCACCGAAGCCGTTTCCCGTATGGAAAGCGCTCGTTGCCCTAGCCCTCATCGCCGCGATTGTGTTTGCAGCGCAGCTGTGCTCGACCGCCGCGACCATCAACGTGACTGTCAACGGCACAGAATACACGCTTCATGGCGCCAAAACCATGCAAACCGCCATCAAGGAGAGCGGACTGCCCATCAATTCCGGCGACCTCATTTCCCTACGCGGGCAAATTCTTGAAAAACACGGCGGCAACCCGTTCTATGCAACGGTCAACGGCATCGAAACGGTCGACCCCGACTTGAAGCTGCGTAATGGCGACGAAATAACGGTCACCGACGGCAAAGACGTCGTGGAAGACTACGAGAGCGAATACGAACCCATTCCCTTCTCCGCTGTCACCGGCGGGCTTGGAGCCTTGCATGTCTTCATCCCCGGCGAAGAGGGTACGATGGAGACGCGCACGGGAGTGCTTTCTGGCGAACAGGTGCGCAAGCTTCAAAAAGAAGAAACCGACCTCGTGCGATGGTGCTACAACCCCGACGTCGGCGACGACAAGGTCATCGCCTTGACATTCGACGACGGCCCATCGCCCGAATGCACTGCCGAGATACTCGACATTCTTGCTGAAAACGATGCCAAGGCAACCTTTTTCATAGTCGGATCGCAAATCATGACGGAAGAGGATGCGGCTCTGGTGAAGCGAGCCTACGACGAGGGGCATCAACTGTGCACGCATACGTACTCGTTCGGCCAGTCCGTCAGTTCGTTCAACTTCTCTTCGCTTGCGGCACAGGACCAAATCGACGAAATCAACCTCGGTTACCAGGCCATTTCGAACGTGACCGGCGTAGAGCCAAGCCATTGCGTCAGGCTGCCGGGCGGCACGATGAACGACGATGCCGTGGTAAACGTTGCGCCCTACATCGATGCCGAGATAAGCTGGACGGTCGACACGGGCGACTGGCTTTCCCCTGGCTCTGATGTCATTTTCGAGACGATCATCCAGGCTCAACCCGGCGACATCATCTTGTGTCACGATTCAGCGAGCAGCCAACAGACCATCGAGGCTCTGAGAAAAGCTCTTCCCTGGCTCAAGCGATGGGGGTACAAGTTCGTGACCATAGACGATATGCTCGTCTACCCAGAACTGAAAGTAGAAGAGGAGTAAAATTACCCAAATGAGAAAAGACCGCGACAGTTGGATCGACATGGCTCCCGATGCAATCATCGGGTATAGCACGCTTGTGCTCGCCATCGTATGCTTCTTGCTGGCGCTCGTCGTGATTGTTGCTATCGTGCGTTTCATCGTCGGAGTGGGAGCGGCATAAACCATGTGGCAGCGATTGTCACTCTACGACCTGCGCGTCATCGGCCACTACCTTGGCGTGCTCATCCTGTTCACGACGATCGGTCTGGCAGCGCCGCTGCTCACGTCTATTATCTTCGGCGAGTGGCAAGCAACTGAACGCTACTTCCTCACCATCGGCATCTTTCTCATTGCTGGCTCGGCGCTGCGCTTCCTGCGCATCCAGCCGGGGCGCTTGAGCAGGCAGCAAGCGTTCGCGATCACAGGTCTCTCTTGGCTCGTGTTGGCGTTTTTCGCCGCACTGCCGCTGTATTGGTCGGGCCATTACGCAAGCTACCTCGACTCGTTGTTCGAAGCCGTTTCGGGCTTGACGACAACCGGGGCATCGGTCGTCCAAGACCTCGACCATCTCTCGTATTCAGACAACATGTGGCGTTTCATGATGCACCTGATGGGCGGCTTGGGCTTGGTCGTCGTCGGTTTGTCCTTCGGTTTGTTCGGCAAGGGTGGCGGCGCATCGCTGTTCACATCCGAAGGCCGCAGCGAACACGTCGTGCCCAACGTCGTGCAAACCACGCAGTTCATCGGCCGCATCTGCATCACGTTCATCGCGATCTCTACGATATCCGTAGGTTGCATCAGCATGACCATCGGCATCGAGCCCGCCCGTGCATTCCTCCAATCGTTTTGGGTTTCGATTTCGGCATTCATGACTGCGGGCTTCGTTCCGATGAGCCAGAACATCATGTATTACCACTCGATTTCTATCGAATTTATTCTCGTCATCGTGATGCTACTCGGGTCTATCAACTTCACGCTGCACGCTGAGGTTATACGCGGTCGTGTGAAGGCGGTTTTCGAGGATACCGAAGTGAGGTACCTCATTGCTTGGATCGTCCTCATCGTAATCGTCCTCGCAGCATCGCTTTCCGGAAGCCGCTTGTTCTCGAATCTCCCAAGCATTGAGCGGCGCGGCTTGTTCATGGTGTGTGCGGCGCTGACGACAACTGGCTTCCAAAACGTCACCACGTCACAGTTGGCCGCCGGAGGGTTCTCGTCGGGCGCGTTTCTCGTGCTGGCCATCTTGATGGCCATGGGCGCATCGTCCGGCTCGACTGCTGGCGGCATCAAGATCAACCGCATCGCAATCCTTTCGAAATCGATCGTCGCCACGCTCAAGGAGACGCTTGCCCCCGACACGGCGCGTATCGTCACGTCGTACAACCACATCGGGCGCAGGCCTGTGACACCCGACATCGTTCGCGAAGCCACGACCGTCCTTATCCTGTACGGCGTGACGTATGTCATCGGCGCACTGGCAGGCATTGCAAGCGGCTTCGAAGCTTCACAGGCAATCTTTGAGTCGGTCGCGATGGCCTCGAATGGCGGCATCACATCCGGCATCGTTGCGCCTGGCATGGCATGGCCACTAGAGCTCTTCTACCTGTTCGAAATGTGGGCAGGACGTCTCGAGTTCGTGACGCTGCTTGCGCTGCTCATCCAAATCGTCACCTCGGTCATGCCTTCGGACTTGGTTGGCACAATGCATGCCCGCAATGAGGAGAGGAAACGCCGCTCGTGAACGAACGTCTCTTCAAGATATTCGCGTTGATGCTCGCGCTCGCGTTGGCGTTCGCCTTCCCTGCCTCCGCTTTCGCAGAAGACGACATGTCTTCCAGTAGCAGTGCCGCGAGCGCTACGGCAGAACCCGCCACAAGCGTCGATACAAACCCGGAAAACATCGTCGACCCAACGCAGCGCGCCGACAACTCATTCATCTACGACACGACGATCGAGGACGTCCTCGCCGAGACATCGCTCCACGACGGGCGCATTGTCCAATTCGTCGGTGAAGCCATTGGCGATCGCGTGCTCGACGATGCAAGCGGAAAGCACTGCTGGGTAACCGTCGAATCTATGGCGGATGGCAGCGATGCCAACATTTCGGTTTACATGACTGTCGAGCAAGCAGCTCAAATCGACCATTTCGGACGCTATGGGGTCACAGGCACGACACTTCAAATTCGCGGCAACTTCAACCAGGCGTGCCCTGAACACGAAGGTCTTATCGATGTTCATGCAACAAATGTCGGCGTGATGGCGCACGGTGTCGAGCATCCTGACACGCTGAACCTGAGCAACTTCGGGCTCGGGTTTTTCCTGATTCTTGCCGGAGCGGCGCTCATGGCTGCTTTCTATTTCGCCCGCGAGCGAATGCGCTAGGCTGCGGTATGAGGGGCACCGTCATCAAGCTCGACCGAGGCTTTCCCCTCGTTCAGCTCGAAGATGGCTCTGAACTGCGCTGCGAGCACGCAACCGCCCTTGTGAAGGGCGAGAAAGTGCGCGCGGTGATCGGCGATGTGGTCGACGTCTCCCTTCCCGAAGAGCACGACAAGGGCATCATCGAGGCAATTGAACCGCGCACAGCCGCGTTCGTGCGCAAGGATCCAGCTGAACGTACGACCGCGCAGGTGCTCGCCGCGAACTTCGATTCCGTGATCATTGCCGAGCCCATCGTGAACCTCAACATCAAACGCCTCGAGCGAGAGCTCGTGCTAGCCCACGAAACAGGGGCGCGTGTGGCCATCGTGCTGACGAAGGCTGACTTGGCATCGAGCCCCGACGAAGCGGAAGCCGTTCGGAGAAGCGCTGCTGACCTCGCTGGTCGCGACGTACCGGTCGTAGTCATGTCTGTGGGAGACGAGGAATCCATTGCATGCGTGCGCGCTCTCGTGCCGAAAGGCGAAGTTGCCGTACTTATCGGCAAGAGCGGCGTGGGCAAGTCGAGCTTGGTCAACTTGCTTGCAGGAGCTGACGTTCAAAGCATCGGCGACGTGCGTGCAAGCGACGGGAAGGGCAGGCACACGACGGTCGATCGGGTGATGGTTGAAATACCCGACGCAGGGCGCGTTGTCGATATGCCTGGTATTCGAGGGCTCGGCCTATGGGATTCCGACACGGGCATCGATGTCGCGTTCACCGACGTTGCCGAGCTGGCAGAGCAGTGTCGCTTCCGCGATTGCAAGCATACCGACGAGCCAGGCTGCGCCGTGCTCGCAGCGGTCGAGTCTGGCGAGCTCGCACAAGCACGATTGGACTCGTATCGCTCGCTGGTGGCGGAGGTGGAAACGACGCGCAAGCGACGCGACGAAGCGCGGCATATGCGCGGAGAGAAGGCATCCGACCGCAAGCGGCAAAAGCGGAAGGGGCGTTAACGATGATCGGCACGTTTGCCGTCATGGCGCTCATCGGAATCGTTATCGGCCTCTTCTCGGGCATGCTTGGCATCGGGGGCGGAATGGTTATGGTTCCCCTCTTCAGGCTCGTCTTCGGCATGAGCGCCGTCGGCTCGACTGCCACTTCTCTGTTCACCATCATTCCCACGTCAGTGTCGGGAGCCATCTCGCATGCACGCGCAAAGACATGTGTCCCAAAACTCGGAATAGCCCTCGGCGTCGGAGGCGCTTGCACCTCGTGGCTCGGCGTGTGGCTTGCCCAACTGTCTCCTGGTTGGCTCGTCATGTTGGCAGCAGCAGCCGTCATCGCCTATTCGGGAATCACAATGTTTCGCAAAGCGTTGAAGGCTCCCAAGCAATCGATTGGGAGCGCTGGCGCCAATGCGCCTGTTCCTGAGCCTCCTGCGCTCAGCTCCAAGAAGCTTCTGGCTGCGGCGGGCATCGGCATGTTGGCAGGGGTCGCGTCAGGATATGTAGGGCTCGGCGGTGGATTCATAATGGTGCCGCTGATGATCGCAATGCTCGACATGCCCATGAAGCTGACATCGGGAACCTCTCTGATCGCCGTCATGATACTCGCCTTTCCCGCAACAGTGATGCAATGCGTCCTCGGCAATGTCGAATACCTCGCCGGCATCGCAATGGCATGCGGTACCATTCCTGGTGCAATCATCGGCGCCAAATTGGTAAGATACGTCCCCGAACGCACGCTCAGATTCGTGTTCGCACTATTCATCACGATTGCCGCTATACTCTTGGTGTTGAAAGAAGCTGGGATGCTCGGTTAGGCGAGGTGCGGAACTATGGAGCCCGGATTCGATTTGCTCAGACTCAATCAGACACGCCGGGTTGTCCTCGGCGTCCTCGGCGTGGTGTCCATTTCCGCTGGAGTTGCGCTCATCATTCTCACGCTCTTCCATCCAGAGCTCATAGCCTTGCAGCTGACGACTGGAATCGTTTTTTCGTTGACGCTCGTTGCCATGCTTTGGCTTGCAATGGACCCCGACACCCAAGCTGCACGTCAGTCAGACAGCTTGCTGAGACTTGCCAGCCAGATGCTCGAGTGCATGAAAAGCGGCATGACTCCCGAAGCTGCCCAGCACATTTGCGAACTACTGCTTCCCGCCACGCCCGCAAAGGCGGTCGCCATCACCGATACCGAGGTCATCCTTGGCTACGCCGGCTACAACGCCGTCAACAATCCTGCTGGTACGCACATTCGCACAACTGCCACGCACGACACGATAGAAGATGGCCAGCCGCGCATTCTACACAACACCGGCGACATCGGGCTCCCCATGTCCTCCGCGCGCATCAACGCGGCCATCATCCAACCGCTCTACATCGGCAACAAGATCATGGGGACGCTGAAGTTCTACTATTTCAAGCCAAGCCAAATCAGCGAAACGCAGAAATCGGTTGCACACGGGTTCGCTGAGCTGCTCTCAACCCAAATGGCCGCAGCGGCACTCGAAGAGCAAACCAAACTTGCAACCAGCATGGAGTTGAAAGCCCTGCAGGCTCAGATCAACCCGCACTTCCTCTTCAACACCATCAACACGATTGCCTCGCTTATCCGCACCGACCCCGCGAAGGCGCGCGAACTGTTGCGTGACTTCGCCGTCTTCTACCGTTCGACGCTCGAAGACGCCAACGACCTCATCGCCCTCGAGCGTGAGGTTAAACAAGTCGAACGATATCTCTCGTTCGAGATTGCACGCTTCGGCGAAGACCGGCTTGAGCTCATCGTCGATATCCAGCCGGAGCTTTACAGCATGCTCGTGCCGTCGTTTATGATCCAGCCTCTTGTCGAAAACGCAGTGAAACACGCGATGCGTGCTGAAGGCAAGCTCACGATCTCAATCATTGGCACTATTGAAGACGATGCCGTGGTCATCGCAGTTGAAGACGACGGCGTCGGCATGACCGAAGCACAATGCGCAACGATGATGGACGGCGAGTCGACAACTGGGTTGGGCATCGCCGTGCGCAACGTGCGCGACCGCATGTACGGCTATTTCGGTCCCCAATCACACATGGACGTCGAGAGCGCTCCCGGCGAGGGCACGCGCGTGTCGTTCACCCTCGATCGAGCCAGCGCAGAAAGCGATGGCTATCTCGGGTCAGCGGAATCGGAGGAGCCTGGTGTATCTGCGGATTCCGAACTTATAGAGCGATGACGCGTTTGGGCAGTCCCGACAACGGCGCATCGTGGAGTAATTGAAAAGACTTGCCGCGGTTTTCGCGCTTCGTGTATACTTAAGCGCTGCGTCACCAGAACGACGCAAGGCTACGGAAGCGGAGAGATGTCCGAGCTGGCCGAAGGAGCACGATTGGAAATCGTGTATACCCCAAAAGGGTATCCGGGGTTCAAATCCCCGTCTCTCCGCCACTTTTAGCCACCTTGCGGAGAGGTGGCAGAGCGGTTGAATGCGGCGGTCTCGAAAACCGTTTTACCGGTGAACCCGGTAACCAGGGTTCGAATCCCTGCCTCTCCGCCACGAGAGTTCACGCCCCGACACGGGGCGTTTTTCGTTTCTGGGGCAGACAAAAAAGGCGCTGCGATAAATCGCAGCGCCTCGCAGCATCATTTGTTGAACGATTGGCTAGTTGCCAGAGGAGCTTTCCGCGCTTGCGCTCGACGCACTTGCGGATTCAGCGCTTGCACTCTCTGCACTAGCGGCCTCGGCGCTGGCAGACTCTGCGCTTACGCTCTCGGCGCTGGCGGATTCAGCGCTTGCGCTCTCGGCGCTGGTCGCCTCCGCACTTGCCGACGCAGCGCTCGCCGATTCAGCAGCCTGCTGATACTTCGTCAAGTCGATGTTGTACGGCGCGTCGGCAGGCATGTCGTTGATCTGGATGTCAGCGGATTCCTTGAGCTTCTCGAGCCACTCCTGATAAGCGGTGCTTGCCTTGGTGGAAGCAGCCATGGACTTGAAGGTCTCCTGGAAGTCGGCCGGCAGCTGGTCGAGGCTCGTCAGCTCTGCAGGCGCGGTGAACACTTCGGTGCACTTGATGATGTGGATGCCGTATTGCGAAGTGACAAGCTCGCTGACCTCATCAACCGCGAGGCCATCAAGAGCTGTCTGGTACTCGGTCACGAACGTCGTCATGCGATCCCAGCCCACATCTCCACCTTTTTCAGCAGAGCTGTCCTTCGAGTACTGCTTAGCAGCATCGGCGAAGTCCAGGTCGCCCGATTTAATCCTCGCAAGAACATCAGCGGCAGTTGCCTCGTCACCAGCGTCGAACAGGATATGCGAGGAACGCTTTGCACCATCGTAATACGATGCATACATCTTGGCGGAATCGAGAACGTCCTCATCGGTCACCTCGGCGCTTTCCTCGAAGTGTGCGCTGATCTTTTGTTGGAGAAGAGAGGTCTCAATGCTCTCGCGATAGGACTCCTCGGTGAAACCAGCCTGCTGGAGAGCTTCCTTCCAGGCCTCATCATCTCCGAAGTTCGCCTTCATGGAGTCGACGTAGGTGTCGACCTCGGAGCTGTCAACGGAAACGCCAAGCTCAGCTGCACCGGACTTGATGAGTTCCTGATTGACATAGGAATCGATGATCTGCTCGCGAACGCTCTCGGGCGTCATGTTGTTGGAAACGAGGAACTGGCCCCAAGCCTCTTCGGTGTCGAGCCCTGACTGGGTGCGAACACT
>JAZLCO010000060.1:0-26156 GCA_045614225.1 Eggerthellaceae bacterium
AGAGTGTCCATGGTGGCCGTTGCCTTTCTCTCGAATCTTACATTCCGCAAAATGTGATTCTAGGCAATGGCCGCTTCCGTCTCAAAGCGGCCCGTGACACCAACGTTCGGCACGCGATCGATAAATCGTCCAGGGAGCCCATATTGGTGCGCGACGCGTTCGAAACTGCATCAATGCCGGCTCTATGGACGATTTCCTTAATCAAGAATTCGCTGATTGGCGCGCATGATTGGATGGCTTATCATTGTTGCTATCGCGAAACCAGAAAGGAAGCGACTTTGACCTGATAACGACATAACCCATTCCGCTGCAAGTTCGACCGCCTAACCCACACAGGCGTACTGTGCCCGGGTTCAGGACGGTCGGACCTTGACAGCTGCATAGCGACACCGGAGGGGAGGCGTGCTGCGCCTCTCCTCGTTGTTAACGGTAAAGCAGCAGTCATGCAGCAGAAAGCGCCTTTGGGCGCATGAACGAAAGGAATGGGAAATGAAAAAGGTCAACTGGATTCGCGAAGAGCTTTCGACTGTAAAGAAAGGTGCAAAGCGCAACAACGAGTTCGCCATGTACGAACTTGCCACCCGTTACCTAACTGGCCGCAGCGTGACCTACGATGAGGTTTCGGGCATCTATTGGGCATGCCAGGCCGCTACCCACGGGAACCCTAAGGGCATGGTGCTCGCCGGCTATTGCCTAATCCGAGGAATAGGCTGCTCGGAAGAGGAGCCAGACGATCGCTTTAGGGAAGCGGTTGGTTGGTTTGAGGATGCCGCCCGCCTTGGGAACGCAACGGCGTACTACAACCTCGGTGGTTGTTATCTTCTAGGCATAGGGAAGAACCGAAGCAAGAAAGCCGCTCTGGTGTATTACAAGGCAGCATCCGAGAAAGGCTGTAAACGAGCAGCGAAAGCTATCGCGGCGATCGAGGCAGCTGATACGAAGACGCTAACGGAAATGGCAGAAACCGCGCAGCTGCTTCTTGCCGCTTAGCATTGGCGGCGAGATTGCATAAATCAGCCAGGTACAAATATGCCGGGCCACGATTGCAAGTGTATAAATCAACCAAGTACAAAATTGTCTTTAAACAGGACACCGCCTAGAACGAGACGTCGTAAGACTTAATTACCTTAGCGAGGCCTTTGCTATCTACTGGACCGAGAACCATGATCTTGCCGCTTACGTCCGTTAGCGCAGAGGGATCATTGCCGACTTCTTCAGGGTTGAAGTACATGAGGACGCTGCACGTTTCGCCAGCGCGCAGTGGTGCATCGAGGCCGGGGTTGTTAGCGATGCCGCCTGCAGTCCAGCCGTCTTCGTTCATGATCGTGATAGTTTCATCAGACTTGTTGGTGAGCTCGAAAACGACGCTAGGCATTTCATCATGGAGACCCTTGCCGACAATTTTGATGGTGCAGAGATCGTCGTCCACGGCTACAACGTCCATCTTGGTCGCGTCGGTCAAGTCGTCAATCGTGCCTTCAAGACGATTGTTTTCTATGCCTTGTTCGGATTCGTTAAAATACTCTTCCATCGTAGGAAGCGCGACCTTTGTGGAAGGGTCGATTCGTTTATATATTCCGAAGCTCGGATCGTCGGTATTGTCGAATGATGCGACGAGTTGGCCATCTTTCAGTTCGAGGGCTACGGTCACCCCATTATCCGAACCGAAGGACGCCGTGCCTCCTCCTTCGATATCTTTGTCCTCTTCGAATGTCCATGTTCCAGCGATGGCCATCTCGCCATCGGTGAACGATGCAGTGCGGTCCTTGTTGAGCTCGAAATAGTAGTGGGTCCCGAAATCGTCTTTTATTTCGTTCAGGATTTCTTCATCAATGGTTTCGCCAAACTCGGTAATCTTCACTGCTTGCCATGTGCCGATGTAGTCCTTCGCGGGATCGTTGTCTCCGCAGCCAACCAATGCGATGCACAGCAAGGCGGCTGTCAGGACGAGAATGTTCAGCTTTTTCATTCGACGATCCTTTCGCGGGAATTCGGACAAGCCTCGATACGTCATTGTACGATAACTGGAACGGCGGACGAGGAGTTGGCTTTGCTTTGCAGGAGCCTCCGTGAGCTGGCCGCTCGGCGGTTAGCTGGCTTTGCACTCGAGATAATCGCCACGTTTCGATACAATAGACTCGCATTCAAACAGACTAAAAATGCAGCATGCAAGGAGCGCCAGCATGGCACGCGATGATCTTCCGACTGAATCCAACCCGTTCGACGAGCCACTTCCATTTCTTGAACCGAAGGCGAATGGCCAGCATCGCCTCGACGAACTGCCCGCTGATTGGTTCGATTTCGATCTGCAACAGATCGACGCCGCACATGGTGCAGCAGGCAATGGCGAAGCAGCCAACTCGCTGGATGCAGGTGATTTCAGCCAAGATCAAGATTTCATTGTCGGAGGGAACACCCAACAGACGGATGGTTATATCGAGCAACGCAAGCATGCGAAAACGAAACGAACCGTTGTGGTCGTTGTGATTGCGCTGCTGGTTGTTGCGGGGCTTGTGTTCTGCTTTGTGAGCGGGGCGTTCGCGAACTTGTTCAAGAGCGAGCCGGAGCCACAGCTTGTCGCGAGCAGCGAGAGCGCGCCTCCCGTCATCGAGATCAACGTGGAGGCAGACGGCTACGACGAGCAAGCATCGCCGATCGTGTACCACCTTGTCGGGGGGCCATCTGGCGATTCAGTTGTGCATGTCGACCGCTATGGCATCGTGCCAGCTCCATCTAGCGCCGGCAAGTCAGGCACTACGGCTGGCAACAACGCGCTTGCAGTGTCGTTCGACGATTTGCCCGAAGGTTCCTACACGGTGTCGTGGTCGACTTCGTTCCTGTCGGACGGGTCTATCCTGCGTGCGCCCGAAGAGACGACATTCAAGGTGTCTCGTAGCGATGTCGCCTTGACAGTCGAGTTTGAGCGCGTGGATGCTGCAGATGTGTCTGCCGAAGAGGCGAGGGAAGCCTACGAGCAGCTTGACGAGTGGCTGTCGGGTGCGACGAGGGATGTCGCGAACAGCTGAGATGCGATTCTCGAAACCGCACGCCGCAACGCCGAGGCAGTACCTGCTGTCGTTGCAGCGGGAGGTCTCGATGGAAATGCCCGCGAAACGGAACGTGAAGCCAACTCGGAAGAGAGCCAAAGCCAAGGGCAGCAGCAGACTGCGGTAGCCGAGCAAGTTGTCGAGCAAGCTGTTGACCAAGGTGCCGAAGCCGATGGCGGAGCCGAGGCTGCTGGCGGCCAAGATGAGGCAGCTGGTGGTGACGCTGGAGATGCAGGCGATGACTCGGGTGGCAGCTCGGGTGGAAATGTCGAGCCTGAACCTACGCCCGAACCCGCTCCTGCCGTCGAGCCTGAGCCTGCGCCACCTGCGAACTCTGGCGCCAGCGCAGCTGCTTAGTGCGCCGAAATGTGCGCTTGCGGTGGCCCCTTTTAGCATAAGAGATGCAAGGAAAGATGCATTCTCTTTATTTGCATATCAATCGCCTGGAACCCAAAGATGTGAAAACAAGTCCCGTAAATGCGACGTAAACTGCTGCGCTATAATCGGTTAGGTTTTGAGTCGTAAGGCAAGAAGCCAAGAGCCATTATTTGCCGTTCAATCGATTGGGGCAGCTTGTGACAGGCATCGTGCTTGTTATTGCCATCGCTATTCTCGTGCTCGCTCAGGGCGGGTTCTTCTCGCTCGTCACCTGTGCGTGTGGCGTAATCGTCTGCCTTGTGGCGGGTATCGCGTGGCTGCGTAAAGGCCAACGTCAAAATGGCGTCCCCATTGTTGCTTTATTGTTCGCTGGTGTTGCCGTTTCATACATCATCAGCGCGCTTGTGAATGGCGCTTCGCTCACAACGCTCGCTGAATCAGGCGTATGGGCGTCTTGCTCAGGTGCCGCATTCCTGTCAGCTGGCCAAAGTCCCGAGCGAAGGGCGCTGTGGTTGCGCGTGCTCGTATGGTTCGGAATCGTCACAGCGGTGGCAGGCATGTTCACGTGTGCGGGAATCCTGCAGCTGCAAGATGGCATGCTGAACACGCGCCTTCAACTCACGTTCCAATACGCAAACGCCGCAGGTGCCTGGTTCGGCGTCATTACGCTTTTATGCCTGTTCTCATCCGACAAGCTCCAACGTATGTTTGCGGCTATTCCAGCTGCAGCCATGCTGCTCACCGAGTCTGGCGGCACAATGATCGTGTTTGCCGTGGCAGTCGTCGTCATGACCGTCTTGTTTATACGTGCGGGCAAGTGGGAGGACCTGCTCAACGCTCTGGTGCAGGGCGTCATCGCCATCGCATTGTTTGTAACTGTACACGTGACGATGTCTCCGCTTTCCCTTGTGTGTGTCGTTGTAGCAGGACTTGTATGTTGGCTTTATGGCAAGTACAACGAGCAGATTCTCGCCCGCGTGAACGTGCGCATGGTCTCGATAGCGCTCGTTGCAATCGTCGTCGTGTGTGCTGTTGCCTTGCTGGCGATGATGTCTGATCGCGCGGCAGCCGCTGTAGCCGACTTTGGAGAGCGCGTCGACAACATGCGTGACGGCCTGCTTTTGTGGTCCATGCAGCCTGTGTTTGGCGTTGGCCCCGACAATTGGCAATACCTTTACCAATACATCCAAACGGCACCGTATTATAGCTCGATCGTGCATTGCTCCTACATTCAGATAATGCTCGATGCCGGCATCTTCGGCATTGCTTTCTTCGTTGCGGCTTGCGTGATGGGCATGCGTCAACTGGTGCGTCAGCGCAAAGACGCTGCCGCTCGTGAAGGATGGGTGATTGCAGAGCTTGCTGCGATGGCGTTTTTGCTTGTGCACGCCGCGCTCGATTTCGATTTGCTCTTCGCCTCGCTTGCGTTCGTCTTGGCGGCAAGCCTTTCGGCGCCCGAGGGTTCTTCGATTAGCGTGAATAGCGAAAAGTCGCCGAAGTCGTTTATTGCAGGCTTGTTGTGCCTGGTTTTGTGCTTGCCCACCAGTGTGCTCGGATTCGTGTGCGCTTCCACGTCGACCGCGCTCGAGCTTGCAAACGCATCGGGTGATTATCTGACATGTGAGCAGATGTTCGAGGCCAATCCGCTCGCCCAGGCAGACGCTGACGCTCAATCGCAGTACATGGCAGCCTTCTACGCACAGGGTAGGTACGATGTGGTAGCTGACATGTATCCTCGCATGATGGCCCCAACCGACCGCGACACTTTGTATGCTGCGCTCGCGTTCTATTCCATGAAAGACCAAGCGAGGGCGACGGCTGTCCTCATCGACCGCATGGAAAAATGCCCGTACGATTCGGCATTCGTGAGTAGTGCTTTGCAGTTGGCGAGAACATATGGGGTGGACCCTAATCAGGCAGAGCAATTCACTCAGTCCGTCGAAAACGTGCAAGCACTAGTCGGGTAAAAAGCCTAGTTATCGAATCGTTCAATCGTACATTGCATGCTGTGCCGATTGTGAGGCAATGCGTTTATACATGACGTATAGTCAACAATTCTCAGACAACAAAACAAATTGATAGGGTATTTTTTGGGATATATACATGCGTTTTAAAAGTAAAATAGTCCAAATAGACTTTAAATGCTGCACTGTTATTGGGTCTGCTGGAATGATAGGAGAAAGGGGAGTGGCCAAGTGAAGAAGCTATGGGAGAGGTGGACGTGTATCCTCGTCTCGTTCACCCTGTGCATCGGCTTCGTGCCCGCGCAGGCGTTCGCCGCAGTTGGAGATACAGCATCTTCAACGGGCAGTTCCGATGAGGTCGCCCAGATTCAAGAAGAGCCCGAAGGGGGTTCTGCAGAGGCCGTCGGTCAAGCCGCGGAAGATCCCGTAGAGGGATTGCAGGCTGCCGCCCCGGCTGAGGAGCAGGGCGATGCGGCTGTTGAGGGCGACGAGGCTGTCGCCCAGCAGGAGCCTGCTGCGAAGGTTGCTTCCGCCCAAGAGCAGACGCGTGGCGTCGAGTCGGTTGAAGAAGGTGTCGAAGAGGGCGTTGAAGAGGATACCGAGACTGAGCCTAACGTCACCACTGTCGATCCGATGGAGCTGGGCGTTTCGTATTATGCCGACCTTGGCGAAAATGATTACTGGGTAGGCGTGTTCACTGCGCTCCAAGACGGTGCTTACGTGTTTACGAGCAGCGATAATAGCGATGATACGTATGGCACTTTGTATAGCGATGCGGATTTGACCGACGTGCTGGTCAGTGACGACGACAGCGCTGGCAATCGTAATTTCTCCGTCTCATACGAACTCTCTGCAGGTCAGACCGTTTATCTGAAAGCCGAAGGATTTAATGGCCGCGAAGCGAGCTTCGTGGTTTCGGCCGCCTATATCGATATTTACAATCTCTCAAATGGGCAACTCGAGCTGAATTCGGAGGTCTATCTGTGGACTGGCGATCCTGTTGAAGTGATCGGGTGGGTTTATACCGCAATGGGGTCGAGCGTCTCGTTGAATGATGACTTCGAATGGGTATTTTGGGATGCAGACGAACAACCCATCAGCGGTGCTCCCAGTGACCTCGGCACCTATTTCGTTAGCGCTCGTGGTATTGGCGATTATTCGGGCGAGACAACGAAGCAACAATTCAGGATCGTCGATAAGAACGATATCAGCGGTGGTCAATGGATCATCGAAGGCGTCAGCGAATGCGAGTACACTGGCAACCCCATCGATCTTCCTGAGATTCAAATCTACTGTTATGACGAGGAACTGGGTGATGTACATCTGACTGCCGATCAAGAATTCCAGCTTGCCTATTGGACGGATGATGAAGGCAACAAATTGTCAGGGGCGCCTAAAAATCCAGGCTATTACTATGCTGTATTGGAGGGCATCGGCGACTACCATGGCGAGGCACGATACGGAATAGAAATCACCGATAATGAGGGCTTATACGCCTCGCACAATATCGGTGACGAAAGCCACTTTTACAATTGGCTTGATAAACGCTATTTCCAGTATGGTCAGCCTTTGGAGTTGTCGAATTACGTAAAAATCTGCCGATGGTCCGATTCAGATGGTTGGGTCCCTCTTGTTGAGGGCACCGATTATGAGCTGCTGTACTACAAACACGAAGATGGTTCCCAGCTTACTGGAGAGCCCACGGAGATCGGCAAATACATTGCTGTGTTTAGCGGAAAGAGTCCTTATGTTGGCACGTGCGAACTTGCTTTCAATATTGTAGACATGGCTGATCCCGATGCTCCCAAGGACATTTCGGACTGGTATTGGAACAAAAACTACACTTCTACGTACGAATACACGGGCTCTCCTGTAGATGTACCTGATTTCGAGATTTGTCACTGGAATGATGAGTATTCCGCTGATATATATCTGGTTCGAGGAGTCGATTATCAAATCACCTCTTACTACAGTTTTGAGACTGAACAGTTCCTCGATAGCGCTCCAATTGAGAAAGGTTATTACTCTGCTCTCGCCCAAGGCATTGGCGAGTATGAAGGAGAGTATGAAATCAGATTCCAGATTTGCGATCCTTACAATATTGCAGACGGCAATTACTGGTATTTCAGTAGTGACACGTTTTACACGTATACAGGCGAGCCTATCGAGCTTGATACCATCAGGTTTTATCGTGATTCTACGGATTTGGTTCTGAATCAGGATTACCGTTTTGTTCGTTATGAAGACACAAATGGGAAGGCGCTTGACAGCGCGCCCGTTGGACCAGGCTGGTTCGCTGCTGTTTATGAGGGAATCGACCCTTACTATGGCACTCGAAAAGTATCGTTCTCAATTTGCGATCCTTACGATATCGGCAGCGACTTTTGGTACAGCTATACTGATAGTGACGATAACCAGATTGAATACACAGGGAATCCTGTTGTATTGAGCGGAATTCACATTTATCGAACCGACAGCGAATCGGGGCAGGATATCAACCTCGAGGAAGATGTCGATTATAAGTTGTCGTATTATCTGGATAGGCGCAGCAACAGGCTCGATGAAGCTCCTGCGAATCCCGGCTGGTATCGTGCGGTTTACACGGGGATTTCTCCTTACAAGGGCGAATTCAAGCGTAGTTTCCGCATTGTCGGTGACGATACGGATTTGACGTTTGCTCACTTCGATCTGATTAAAGATACGTTCTCGTATACTGGCGAACCCGTGACGATTCGAGGTTACTCAGCCTACACATCAAATGAAAATTATATCGACAGGGGAGCTTATGAATTCGTGTTCTTCAACAGCCAAGGAGCTGAGATTTCGGCTCCAACAGAACCGGGCGATTACAAAGTTGCCATCCGTGCAATTGATGGTTCTGGGTACAAGGGCACGTCTTCCTCTGTGAATTTCAGCATTTTGGACCAATATGACATCCGGGGATATGAGGGAAGCTATCCAAACAGAACGAGCAATTTCGCTGAAACGGGCTCTCCTATTGTGCTTCCGATTCTGTATCTTAACGGCGCCATTGACGGTGTCTGGACCGGTCTTGTGCAAGATAAAGACTTTAAGCTCGATCATTTCGAGACTCTGGACGGGGAGACGTTGAGCCAAGCTCCGTCTGCGAAGGGCGAGTATTTCGCTGTCTACAAAGGACTCGAACCGTTTTTTGGCTACAACAGGCAGTACTTCAAGATTTGTGATCGATACGATTTCACGAGCGTGTCGGTTGATATCGAAAGCACCTACATCCCGCTTGTCGACGGCGTTGCGAAAGCGAAATTCGCCGTAATTGATGGCTTGGGCACAGTCCTTAAGGAAGATGAAGATTATGTCCTGAAGTATTCTCGCTTTGTCGATGGACAGGGGCAGGTGGAGCTAGATGGACCACCAACTGAGCCGGGCTCATACGACGTTCAAGTATGCCCTGTTCCTGACGGGCCATATTATAACGAGCAGCAGATCTACTATGGGATCGAGGTCTATGACAAGTACGGCATTGACAGCGAGGTGTGGTATCCGTCACTGAGGAATAGAGAGTCATTCTCGTATACATCTGCTAGCGGGAACGGCAGGTATATCTATTCCAACGAGACCGAGGAAGTTGCTCGCAACCTTGTTTTCGATATTTCGAATTACGATAGCGGGAAGACAATTGCCGAGAATCTTGATTTTAAGGTCGAAAATCCAATAGTTGATGAAGCGCTTCATGCAGTCACCTACGTATTCACCGGCATTGGTAACTATCATGGCACCATACGCACGGTGGTGTATTATGCGGCGAACGCACAGGAGTCATTCGAGGCAAGGCGCGCGTACACATATGGCTTCATTACTGGGGATAGTGTTGCAACGAGCAACGTTGTCTCTGTCAGCGCAGATGGTACTCTGGTAACTCCTGATGTGTTCATTCAGGGGTTGATTGCAGGGGTTGACTACAAGGTAGATGGCTTTGAGAATGCAGACAAAGCCGCAATTACAACCGCCAATGTGGGTGACACGGTCTATGTGAAGCTCAAGGGTCTGGGTGCTTTCGATGGGTGTGAGCGCAGGATAGCTGCAAATGTTACCGATGTCTCTTCGGCGGTTGGCCTTGACAGCGGCAATGTGTCCTTCTCGCTATTGAACGGTGTTTATACGCGCTCTGGCAACTCGACTCAGTGGTATCTGCTCAAGAACGCCACTCCGAGCGTTTCTCTCGTCGTGTATGGTCGAGGGATGCTGCACCTGGAGAATGGTACCGGTTTCTCCGTCTCGCAACAGTTGGACGGAGACACCATGAACCTCACCGTCTCGGGAATTGCAGGTTCGCCGGTCAGCGGAAGCGTGACGAAGTCTATCAAGCTCGTCGATCAATTTGATATAAGCACCATTTTCACTTCCAATTCCATTTTCGTTATCGACTCCAGAGGAAGAGGCGCGTCGAATCAGGGTGGAAAAACCAATCTGAAATACTACGGGGTTCCGTTTGTTCCCAGGATTGGTTTTGGCAACAACGGCCTGACTTCGCAAGATTACACCTTGATTTTGAAGGATGAGGCAGGATCAGTTGTTCCAGCCATAACCGGCGAGGGCAAGTACACGCTTGTTGTGCAAGGTGTTGGTAACTGGACAGGAAAGATCGACTTACCGCTTGAGGTGGCGCAGGAATCGAGCAGCGCTGATCTTTCGGACGCTACCATGACGATCACTGGCGATACCACGCTCAGCAACGGTGCTGCAGAGCCTGAAGTGAAGTTGTGGTACGCAGGAAATCCGTTGGAAGAGAATGTCGACTACATTCTTGATTACGGTAACAACACGGAAGTGGGAAATCGTGCATGGGTGAAAGCTACCCCAGCCCAGGGCAGCAAGTTCACCGGCGAAAAGGCGATTAATTTCACTGTTACATCGCAGGTAAAGGTGCTCTCTGCGCTTGATTACGAAATGCTCCTGGGAACATCTGGTGGCATTTTCAGGCCTGCGCGCACGCTGACGGCTTTCTCCGTAGGTGACGATTTCTCGCATATGCCGTCCGTTCTGGTTAACCGCATTTCTGATGGTAAAAACCTCAAGGAAGGTACTGATTACGAAGTTGTTTTCGCCCCCATTTCCCGGACTGGCTTGACGTATGTGCAAGTTGTTGGAATTGGCGATTATACAGGTACGATGAGTGCCAACTTCTTTGCAATTGGCTCGAAGTCCCTCGCGAACGTGAAGATCGGATCGATCTCGGACAAGACCTACACGGGCAGCGCCTTCAAGCCCTTGCCAGCGCTCTATGACGGCTCCACCGAGCTGGTCAGGAACACTGACTACACGGTCACCTGGGAGAACAACGTCAACGCAGGTACCGCTAAGGCAATCTTTACGGGCAAGGGTTCGTACTCGGGGACTGTTGAGAAGACATTTACGATTAAACCCAAAGCACTCGCCAACACCGATATCACGATCGGCTCGATTTCGGCGAAGGTGTTCTCAGGTAGCGCTTTCGAGCCCAAGCCAGTGCTCAAGTATGGCGACATTACGCTTGTGAGGGGCACTGACTACACGGCCACCTGGACGAACAACGTCAACGTGGGCACCGCAACGGCGACCTTTACTGGTACGGGCAACTATTCGTTCACTGTGTCCAAGAAGTTCACGATTAAAGCGAAACCGATCTCGGAGGTTACGATCGGCTCGATTTCGACCAAGACCTACACGGGCAGCGCCTTCAAGCCCCTGCCCGCCCTCAAGAACGGCGACATCAAGCTGGTTAGGAACACTGACTACACGGTCACCTGGACGAACAACGTCAACGTGGGTACCGCAACGGCGACCTTCACCGGCAAGGGCAACTACACGGGCACTAAGACGAAGACGTTCAAGATCAACCCGAAACCGATTTCGGAAGTGACAATTGGCTCGATTTCGGCGAAGACCTACACGGGCAGCGCCTTCACGCCCTCGCCGGCCCTCAAGAACGGCGACGTCAAACTGGTCAAGGGCACCGACTACACGGTGACGTGGAAGAACAACGTCAACGCCGGCACCGCGTCTGCAGTCTTCACCGGCAAGGGCAACTACACGGGCACGGCCACGAAGACGTTCAAGATCAACCCGAAACCGATTACTGATCAAGAGATCACAATTGGTTCGATTTCGGCGAAGACCTACTCGGGTGCCGCCTTCAAGCCCTCGCCAGCCCTCAAGAACGGCGACGTCAAGCTGGTCAAGGGCACCGACTACACGGTGACGTGGAAGAACAACGTCAACGCCGGCACCGCGTCTGCAGTCTTCACCGGCAAGGGCAACTACACGGGCACTAAGACGAAGACGTTCAAGATTAACCCGAAGCCCATCACGAGCGTGACGATTGGCTCGATTTCGACCAAGACCTACACGGGCAGCGCCTTCAAGCCCTCGCCGGCCCTCACGAACGGTTCTACCAAGCTGGTCAAGGACACCGACTACACGGTGACGTGGAAGAACAACGTCAACGCCGGCACCGCGTCCGCCGTCTTCACGGGCAAGGGCAACTACTCCGGCACGGCAACGAAGACCTTCACGATCAAGAAGTCCACGACGCTTAAGCTGGCGGCTCAGTCCAAGACCTACACGGGACAAGCGCTTTCGTACACAGGCACGCGCGTCCCGACGGGGGGCACGGTCACCTATACGTACTATTCCGATAGCGCGTGCAAGAACAAGCTCTCGTCCAAGCCCATCAAGGCTGGTGTCTACTACGTCAAGGGTACTGTCAAGGCCGACGCTAATCACGAGGCGGCGACATCGGCTGCGGCTAAATTCACAATTAAGGCAAAGCCCATCACGAGTGTGACGATCGGATCGATCTCGGACAAGACCTACACGGGCAGCGCCTTCAAGCCTTTGCCGGCTCTTAAGGACGGCTCCACCAAGCTGGTTAGGAACACCGACTACACGGTCACTTGGGAGAACAACGTCAACGCCGGCATTGGGAAGGTGATCTTTACGGGCAAGGGCAACTACTCCGGCACTGTGACCAAGGAGTTCCCGATCAAGAAAGCCGCTGGTGCACTCGAAGTGTCTTCCATTGCTGGCGTGACATGCGCTCCTGGTGCCGTGCTTGCTGCTGATGAGCTTTTCGTGGTCGAGAACAACACCTCTGGTGGTGACGTGACCTACGCGCAAACCTCGTCAAACGAGTGCGTGTCCGTTGCAAATGATGGCACAGTTACTGTTGCGGAGAATGCCCCTGCAGGTTCCTATGAAGTTGTAGTGACAGCAACATCAGCTGCTACTGACAATTACGAGTCTGCGACCGCCGCCGACGTGTCCTTCACGATTACGGTGGAGTAGAGGGATTTGAGAGATTCTTCCACTAAGCCGGACCCTTTCGGGGCCGGCTTTTTTTCGGCTTCGGAAAGGGAATGCGCGGGTCAGGAATAGCTCCTTTTCACGGGAAAGCCCTTATCACAGGAAGGCACTTTTCACGTGATAGCTCCTTTTCACGGGAAATCCCTTTTCCGCGCATATTGTTGACATCTTCGCCTCGTGGATACGCTCGAATTGAGGTATGGTCCTTTTGCCGGCGTCATCGCCTGATGGATGCTCTCGAATCGAGGTACGGTCCTTTTTTGTTGGTATCATCGATTCATGGACACTCTCGAACCAAGGCATAGCTCCTTTTCGAAAACTCTTGCATGGATTGCTGTCATCGTATGGGCAGTGTTCATCTTCGTGGCGAGCGCCAAGAGCAGCCTCGATTTCGACACGGGTAACGGCCCGTTGGAGTTGGCTAGACGCTGGTTGGCCGATGTGCTTTCCAGCTTGATGGGCTATCCAGTCGATCCGTCGCCCATTGGCCACTTCAGCGAATATCTCGTGTTCGGTGCCTTGTTGCTCAACGCGTTGCGCATGCATGTGAGAATGCGTCCATCGCGCGTGGCTTTGTGCGCCATTGCGATTGCCGCCGTATACGCCGTAAGCGACGAGTTCCACCAGGTGTTCGTCCCTGGTCGCGAGTGCGATCCCATCGACTGGCTCATCGATGTTGCCGCTGCAGCAATTGCCGCAAGCGTCTTTGCAATCGTTCTTAAAAGCCGCAATCGCCATTGACAATAGTGTATCTGCAACCCTTTATGGCCTTTCGCAAGATTTGCTGCTGATGAAGCCGCAATCCATCTGCGACTCTTCACAGCATTTGGTATGAATTGCGACTGAAGAAATGCAGTCTGCCAACGACCTTTCATCGCATCCCTTGAGAATTGCAGCCGAAGAAGCTACGGTTCATTTGCGAATGATCTGCGAAGCGATAACGGTCCATCTGTGAATGTTTTCCAGGGCATCACGGTTCAGCTGCGATTGCTTTGAGAAGCAATTGCGGTTGCAGCAATGGATTACTTGTCTACGCTGAAGCGCAATGGCCGAAGCGGGAAACATAGTGATTGCAGACGAATCTGCCCTCCATCTATTGCTGCATAGCGATCTTGCTGCGCGCGCTGAATCGACCGACACGCTCGAGAGCCCGCTCGGCCAGCTTGCTTTGACGCCGCAGGGGATGACGGGTTTCAATCTCGACAACCGGTTGTATGGCGAACATCCCGTCAAGTTGCTTGTCAATGATGCCGCCCAAAGGCGGAAAAGTCGAGCTGTCGAATGCCGATATTCGAAGCTCCAGTTCCCTCCTGGCTCGTTCTTGCGATTACGCGATGGCTTATATGCGACCTCGCCGGAATTGACGTACGCACGCATGGCCGACAGGCGCTCCGAAGCGCGATTGGCAGAAATCGCCACCGCGCTGTCTGGCAGGTATTATCTTGCCGATAAAGTCAGGGATCGGAGCGGCTACCTCACAAGTGTGTCTCAATTGCGCGCATATTTAGCTCAGCTTCCGAGTTTGCGAGGAGGGGTTAAGGCGCGCCGTGCGCTCGATTTTGCGATGGATAATTCTGGTTCGCCGATGGAGGGCAAATCGATGTTGCAGTTTTGCATGCCCAAGCGGTGCGGTGGGTTCCATTTGCCGTTCGATTGCATGAACTTCGACATCAGGACAGGCAAAACTCGCGCTTTCTATGAGCAAAACGAGTTTTGCGTCGACCTAGCGTCAAGGTCCTTAAAGGTTGCCATCGAGTTTGACGGGGGCGTCCATCTCGATTCGAGCAAGGATAAAAGGCGTCGCAATGCTCTGATGGCGCTCGGTTGGACCGTTTTCCCCCTCGAGAAGGATGTGCTCTACAGTCCAGCAAAGACTGAGCAGTTTGCGTTGCAGGTCGCCAAGTTTATGGGTCTTCGAATCCAACGGCAGAAGAGCTGGGACGAAGCGTATGTCGATCTTCGAAGGCAGCTTGATTTGCCGGCTTAGTAGAATGCTTGGACAGTTAGGGCGGGGAACGGCCGCGCTTCTTGGCTTGTTAGGAGCTTGGCGGAGAGAGAGGATACGTTTCCTGGCTTACTAGGAACTCAGGGGTTAAGAACAAGCGTACCTTCCGCCCTGCTAGAAACTCGAGGGTTGGGAACAAAATCACGCTTGGGAATCGTAAAAAAATGCTCTCAAGTGCCATTTTTCTAGCTCAAGCTATGGTTGAGTTATTCCCAACTCCCACATTCCTAACTTAACCTTGAGTTGGGTTGTTCCCAACCTCCGCATTCCTAGCTCAAGGTAAGGTCGATTCATTCCCAACCATCATTTTCTTAACATAATTAATGCGAGAGAAGGTGGGGTGTTAGGAAACAGGGAGTTGGGAACAGGCGCGCTTTAGCCTTGCTAGGAAACAGGGGGTTGAGAACGCACGCTCTTCTTTAGATGTGAAGGAACAGATCCTGGGGAGAGGGGCTGCATTCTGCCGCATCTCGTGCAAATCCCAACTTGCGCCCCGCAAAAGCATCATTTACCATGTGGACTGTCCTTTTATTCCCTATCTAATGCATATGCAGGCAGGTGCGGTGCGTCGTGCGTCACCTGCTGAGCATGCAGGCAATCCCGCGGCGGCGCATGCAAGCGCGTAATGCGGGCAATCCCATTGAAGGAGGAGCCGTGAAGTTTTTTCTGGACACCGCTGACCTGAACGAAATCGAAGAGGCTGCCAGCTGGGGTGCTCTTGCGGGCGTTACCACTAACCCGACGCTGTATGCGCGCATCGGTGGCAAACTTGATGATTTCCACAACCACATCAAGCGCATCTGCGACATCGTCGACGGTCCGGTTAGCGCCGAGAGCGTTGCCATGACCCGCGACGAGATCGTGCGCGACGGCCGCGAGCTGGCCGCCATCGCGCCCAACGTGGTCGTGAAGGTGCCCACCATGGTCGAAGGTCTGGCCGCCACGCGCCAGCTGGCTGACGAAGGCATTCCGGTCAACATGACGCTGTGCTTCACGGTGCCGCAGGCCATCTTGGCCGCCCGTGCTGGCGCGCGCTACATCAGCCCGTTCATCGGCCGCTTCGACGACATTTCCGAGGACGGTCTCGACCAGCTGAACAACGTCGTGCAGGCCATTGGCAACTACGACTTCACGAAGAGCACCGTCAACGGCGAGCAGATCGAGATCATCGCAGCGTCGGTGCGCTCGGCCAACCACGTGACGCAGGCAGCGCTCATGGGCGCCGACATTGCCACCGTGCCGTTCGGCGTGTTGAAGAAAATGGTGCAGCATCCGTTGACCGACCGCGGTCTCGATGCGTTCATGAAGGATTGGGAAAAGGTCCAGAACGCTTAACGCGTAGATTCAGGCTTGCAGCGGGGTTGTTCAGCAACGACAACGCACCTGACGGAATCGTGAATTCTGGGTAGTTGCGAAGCTTCTAAACAACGACAGCGCGCTTGACAGAACTGTGAAAAAGGCAGCTGCGGAGCTTTTTAGCAACGACAGCACGTCTGGTGGAACCAAAGAAGAAAGAGCAAAACGTACATGGCAGAAGAAACGCAGATGACTGAGACGGCCGAAGTCGAGGAGAAACCTCGCCGCAGGGCACGTCGAACCACGAAGGCGACCATCGCCGAGACAGCTCAGGAGTCGGCTGCTGAAGCAGCTCCCGCCGAGGAGGCTCCGAAGCCGCGTCGCACGCGCACGCGTAAGGTAGCAGTTGAGGCCGAAACCGCTCCCGATCAGGCGCCTGCCGCTCCGGCAGCTGCAGAGACGGCAGCCGAAGAGGCCCCGAAGCCCCGCCGCGGACGTCCGCGCAAAGTAGTTGTCGATGCGGCGAAGGCCGAAGCCGAGGCGCCCATGGCAGATGAGTCGAAGGCGGAAGCGTCGGCAAAGGCTGATGAGGCTGCACCGGGCTCAAAGGAGCCGACGGCCGACAAGGCCGACAATGCTGAAAAGGCTGACAAAGCTGAGCAGCCCAAGCAACCCCAGCAGCAACCTCAGCAGCGCTACGGTCGCGAGCAGCGCAACCGCGAGCAGCGCAACAACCGTCACAACCGCCGCAACCGCCGTGATCGCGAGGTTGCGCCGTCGGTGACGATGGAAGAGCTTGCTGCGCTGAAGGTCGCTGATTTGCGCGACCGCGCGGCCGAGCTCGAGCTTGATGTTACTGGCCTCAAGAAGGCCGAACTCGTCGAGGCTGTGTTCGCCGCCAGCGTCAAGGCTGAGGGCTTCCTCGAGGTCGAGGGCGTTCTCGACATCCTGTCTGACGGCTACGGCTTCCTGCGCACGACCAGCTACCTGCCTGGCGAGTCCGACTGCTACGTCGGCACGTCGCTCATCAAGCGTAACGGCCTGCGCAAGGGCGATTACGTGTGCGGCACCACGCGCCCCGCACGTGAGAACGAGAAGTTTGCCGCCATCCAAAAGATCCAGACGGTCAACGGCAAGCCGCTCGAGGAAGTGGGCAACCGTCCGCGCTTTGCAGACCTCACACCGGTCTATCCCGAAGAACGCCTGGTCATGGAACACGGCAAGAACACCATCACCGCGCGCGTCATCGACCTGGTGGCACCTATCGGCAAAGGTCAGCGTGGCCTGATCGTGTCGCCGCCGAAGGCCGGCAAGACCACCATCCTGAAGGATATCGCTGCGTCCATCAGCGCGAACAACCCCGAAGTGCATCTCATGTGCCTGCTCGTGGACGAACGTCCCGAGGAAGTTACCGACATGCAGCGCTCCATCAAGGGCGAGGTCATTTCCTCGACGTTCGACATGCCTGCCGACAACCACATCGCGGTTGCCGAGATGGTCATCGAGCGCGCTAAGCGACTCGTCGAATGCGGCGAGGACGTCGTGATCCTGCTCGACTCGATTACGCGCCTGGCGCGCGCCTACAACCTGGCGCAGCCGGCGTCGGGTCGCGTGCTGTCCGGTGGCGTCGACTCCACGGCGCTCTATCCGCCCAAGCGGTTCCTCGGCGCGGCGCGCAACATCGAGAACGGCGGTTCGCTCACGATCTTGGCATCGGCGCTCATCGAGACCGGCTCCAAGATGGATGAGGTCATCTTCGAGGAGTTCAAGGGCACGGGCAACATGGAGCTGCGACTCGACCGTGCGCTGGCCGACCGTCGCATCTTCCCGGCCATCGATCCGGTCACGTCGGGCACGCGCAAGGAAGACTTGCTGCTCGACCCGCAGATGGCTCCGCTCATCTGGGCGGTCCGCCGCATCCTTGCCAACCTCAACAACACCGAGCGCGCGATGGACACGCTCATCAAGTCGCTTAAACAGACCGACGACAACAACGAGTTCTTGCTGCGCACCGCCCGCAAGGCCCAGCACAGCAAGACTGAGACCCTTGAGTTCTAATGCGCGTAAAAGGGATAGCCCTCTTACACACGTGACGAGAAAGGGAAGTGGGGAACCACATGCCGACCGACAACAACTATTGGGGAAATCCGCAGGGCCAGCCGTTGCAGCAGCCTGCGTCGCAATCCGAGCAGCAGCCCCCGTCGCAGCCGCAGTCTGCGCAGCAGCCCGAGCGACAATCAGAGCCCACACAGCAGTCTGAGTCGCAGTTTGCGCAACAGCAGCAGCAGCCCGAGCAGCAGCAATCTGCGCAGCAATGGCAGCAACCTCAACCTGAGCAGCAGCAACAGCAGCCCGCTCAACAGTGGCAACCGCAGCCTGCACAGCAGCCCGCTCAACAGTGGCAGCAGGCAGCGGGCTACGCAGCGCCTGCAGTTTCACCTGCAGCTCCGTACCAAACACCGGCCGCCCAGCCGCAGAAATCGCGTGGCTGGATCGTGGCCATCGTCGTGATCGTCTGCCTCTTCCTGCTGTCGGCGTTCGCCATCAAGTCGTGCACCGACACCATGAGCTCGTTCACTTCGCTCGGCCCGTCGTTCAACTCGAGTGGTTACGAGCAGCTCACGGAGGACGCTATCGCAATCATCGACATCGACGGCACCATCCAATACGATGGCAGCGCGTGCAGCCCCGAGGGGCTCAAGGAGCTTCTCGACGAGGCAGAGGCCGACGACCACATCAAGGGTGTCGTGCTGCGTGTGAACTCGGGCGGCGGCACAGCGACTGCAGGCGAGGAAATGGCGCTGTATGTTCGCGAGTTCTCGAAGCCCGTCGTGGTGTCGAGCGCAGCGATCAACGCGAGCGCCGCATACGAGATCTCGTCTCAGGCCGATTACATCTACGTTGTGAAATCGACCGAGATCGGCGCCATCGGCACGGCCATGGAAGTCATGGACCTTTCTGGTCTGCTCGGGATGCTCGGCGTGAACATGGACACCATCACCTCGGCCGACCAGAAGGACTCGTCCTATGGCTACCGCCCGCTGACCGATGAAGAGCGCGCGTACTACCAGCAGATGGTCGACGACATCAACGCTGTGTTCATCGACAACGTGGCTGAAGGCCGCGGAATGACGAAAGACGAGGTCACGGCCCTTGCGACGGGCATGCCGTTCACAGGTGTGACCGCCGTCGAGAACGGTCTGGCAGATGCGATTGGCACGCGCGAGGATGCCATCGACAAGTGCGCCGAGCTGGCCGGCATCACCAACTATACAACGACAAACCTGTATTTCTCAGAGTACGATCTTTCGAGCTTGGCCTACCTGCTTGGCAAGGACAACTCCAGCACCGACGAAATTGCCAAGCTCTTGGAGGCAGCAAAGAATGGCAACATCAAATAGTTTCGAACGTCAACAGTGGCCCGCGCGCGCGGTCGTCACGGCAGGCATGCCGTATGGCAACAAGCCCCTGCATTTCGGCCACATCGCCGGCGTGTTTGTGCCGGCTGACTGCTACGCGCGTTTCCTGCGCGACCGCATCGGTTTCGACAACGTGCGCTTCATCAGTGGCACCGACTGCTTCGGTTCGCCCATCGACGAGGGCTATCGCAAGCTCGTCGAATCGGGCGAATTCGACGGCACCATCGCCGAGTACGTGCAGCGCAACCACGATGCCCAGAAGGCTACGCTTGATGCGTACGACATCTCCCTTTCTATATATGAAGGTTCGGGCATCGGCCATGCGGGCGAGTGCCAGCAGCTGGTATCTGAGAACCTGATCCGTCGCTTGCACGAGAACGGTTTCTTGCACAAGCGCTCTACGCTGCAGTTCTACGACGCCGAGGCTGGCATCTACCTGAACGGTCGTCAGGTCACGGGTCGTTGCCCTGTACAGGGCTGCAAATCCGACCAGGCATACGCTGACGAATGCAGCCTTGGCCACAGCTACGCTCCCGAGGACTTGATCGCGCCGAAGTCGTCGGTCACGGGCGCGGTGCCCGAGATGCGTCCGGTCGACAACTGGTACTTCGATCTGCCGGCGTTCCGCGACTTCCTGCGTGAGCACGTGGCCGCGCTTGCCGAGGACCCGAACATCCGCGCCATCGTTCCGCAGACTTGCGGCGAGTTTTTGGGCGCGCCTATCATTTACGTCAAGAACGACGAGCGCGAGCTGTTCGACGGCATCGCGGCTGAGCTGCCGGCGCACACCGTGCGCGAGCCCGAGAAGGGGAAGGCCAGCTTCGAGGTCGAGTTCGAGACGATCGATGACCGCGACATCGCGCGCGACATCATGCGCCGCGCGGGCCTGCGCTTCCGCACCGGCAAGGCGCTCGTGCCGTTCCGCATCACCGGCAACATCGAGTGGGGCGTGAAAGCCCCGGTCATCGACGACGTCGAGGGACTCACCGTGTGGTGCTGGCCCGAGAGCCTGTGGGCGCCCATCTCGTTCACGATGGCCGCCAACGATGCGCTCGGCCTGCCCGAGGGCAGCTGGCGCGATTTCTGGTGCGATGAGGCCGCCGAGGTCTACCAGTTCATTGGTCAGGACAACCTGTATTTCTACGGTGTGGTGCAGCCGGCTCTCTGGGAGGCGCTGCGTCCCGGCGACATCTTCTTCCACGAGTCCACCGACCGCCCGCTCAAGCAGACGCGCCTTATCGCGAACTACCACGTGCTGTTGGGCAACAAGAAAGCTTCGTCGTCGGGTGCGGTCAAACCGCCCACGGCTGATGAGCTGCTCGAGCATTATACGGTCGCACAGCTGCGCTCGCACTTCCTGGCGCTCGGCCTTGGTCAGAAGTCGGTCGGCTTCAAGCCGAAGGCGTTCGACCCCGACCCCGCCGTCCGCGAGGACACGCGCGTGGCCGACCCCGCGCTCAAGGAGTCGAAGCTGCTCTCCAACGTGTTCAATCGCCTGGCGCGCAGCGTGCTTTACGAGGCCAAGAAGAACTTCGATTGCGCCATTCCAACGTGCGCCCCGACGCCTTCGGTTGTCGAGCGCGCACATCAGGCGCTGGCCGACTACGACCGCACGATGAAGAAGGCCGAGCTGCACACGATCATGACGATCTGCGACGAGTTCATCCGCTTCGCCAACAAGACGTGGGCTGATGGCGTGTCGGCAGCTGACGCTGCGGACGATGCCCAGGCGCGTCGCCAGGTGCTTGCCGATGCCGCGTATCTGCTGTGGGTCTGCACGCTCATGATGCATCCAATCGTGCCCGCTGGTTGCGAGGACATCTGCGAGAAGCTTCAGTTCGACTCCGAGAAGTTCTTCACGTGGGAAAACGACTTCAACTCGCTTGCCGAGCTCGACGCTGCCGCCGAGCACGTGGTCGCCGAGCTTCCCCCGCGCTACGACTTCTTCTAGTTGATGCAATACAATTGCTGAGGAATGCCGCGCGGACGAGAGGTGCAGCCGCTTGCGCAGGCACTGTATATGAATATATAGGTTAGCCGAGCAGCTGTAGGCAAACCTCTCGTCCGCGCGGCATTCCGTAGCGAATCGCGTATTTCAGGAAATCACCGCTCAGTTTACATAATGCGAGGTGAGAGGGTTAAATATGCCTCCGTGAAGCCTAATTGGCATGGTTTGACCGCAGGGTCTTCACAATTGAGTGGTAGGCTATTTCACTGTGTGAACCGGAAACGGAGGAATTCACGTTATGAAGTCTATTTCGCAACTGCGTTTTGCACCTGCCCTGGTCGCAGCGGCAATCGTCGCAATCATCGCCTTGGCAGGCACCCTTTACGTACAACCCGCCCATGCTGTCAGCGCTGCCGAGATGCAGGCTGAGGCTCAGGCTGTCCTCGACGAGCTCGCGGCCATGCAGGTCACGCTCGATGAGGCATCCGAGCGCTATTTCGCCTGCCTGCAGGAATATCAGGCAGCCGTCGAGAAGCGCGATGCAGCTCAGGCAGAAGTTGACCAGCTCACTGCTGAGATCGGCGAGATCCAGGATCGTCTGGGCGGCCGTGCTCGTGAGATGTACCGCAACGGCTCTTCGACGTTCGTCGACCTGCTGCTCGGCGCCACGACGTTCGAGGAGTTCACGCAGAGTTGGGACATGCTCAACCGCCTGAACGAGGACGACGCCACGCTTTCGGCTCGTGCCCGTGACCTGCGTGCGCAGGCCGAGGAGAAGAAGGCCGAGTATGGCGAACAGGCTGCCATTGCCGACGAAAAGTCGCGTGAAGCTGGCGCTGCAATGGAAGAAGCCGCATTGCTCGTCGAGCAAATGCAGGCTACCTATGACGCGTTGAGCGCCGAGGCTCAGGCTCTGTACGCTGCCGAGCAAGCCGCCGCTTATGCTGCTGCTGCCGCTCCGGCTGAGGGCGGTTACGTCAACGATGACGGTACGGTCACCGACATCCAGACCGGCCAGGTCTACGCTTCGAGCGCCGAGTACGTTTCCGCAACCGGCAACGCTGTTGTCGACCGCGCCCGCGCCATGATCGGCTCGAACTACGTTTGGGGCGGCGTTGGCGGTGCTGACGGCGGCTTCGACTGCTCTGGTCTGGTCAGCTACGCGCTTACCGGCTCGAACACGCGCCTTGGCAACACGACGACGTTCATGGGCTGGAACGAGACCTCGAATCCGCAGGTCGGCGACGTAGCCGTGAACTCGTACCACACCGGCATCGTCTCGCGCATCGAGGATGACGGCACCGTGTGGGTCGTTCACGCCATCAACGAGTCGCAGGGCGTGCAGGAGACTCCGCTGGCAACGTACGGCGAGTACAAGTTCGTCACCTACTAATCCGTTGCTCTAGGCAATGTTTGAAACTCGGGCGCATCGGTGGTTTCCGCCGATGCGCTTTTCTTAGCGTCGACATGATGGGAACGACATGAACGTCGAATTGTATTCAGATGGCTCGTCTCGAGGAAACCCCGGTCCGGGTGGCTATGGCACACTGCTGCGCTACACAGCGCCGTCGGGCAACGTGCATGAGCGCGAATTCTCGCAGGGTTACGCTGAGACCACGAACAACCGCATGGAACTCTTGGGCGCAATCGTCGGTTTCGAGGCACTCAACCGTCCGTGCCATGTTGATTTCTATTCCGACTCGCAATACGTGATTAAGGCCTTCACCGACAACTGGATCGATGGTTGGATTCGCCGTGGATGGAAGAACGCGCAGAAGCAACCCGTCAAGAACGTTGACCTGTGGAAGCGTCTCATCTCAGCAGTTGAGCCGCACGATGTCGCATTCCATTGGGTGCGCGGCCATGCGGGTCATCCCGAGAACGAACGCTGTGACGAGCTCGCCACAACCGCAGCCGATGGGGAAGACCTGTTGGTTGATGAGGGTTTTACGGGCGAATGAGTCAAAGGGACAGCTCCAATGACTCATTATCAAAGTGGGCCAAAGGGACAGTCCCTTTGGCCCATTCGTAGTCATAGAGTTTTCAAATTGTCTCGCTTTATCTGACGAACCGCTCGATCTCGCGGCGTAGGTCTTCGATGCCATCGCCCTTCAACGACGAGGTGATTACCATGGGTGTGTCGTCGCCGATGCCAAGCTGGCGTTTGATGGCTGCACGCTGCTGGTTGCATTTCGATTTCGAGAGCTTGTCACCCTTCGTGAGGATGATCATGTAAGGCAGTTCGGCTTCCTGCAAGAACCCGACCATGTTCTCGTCAAGCTCGCTTGCGGGGTGGCGCACGTCAATCAGCGAACACACGAGCGCGAAGTTGCGGTCCTGGTTGAAATAACCTTCGATGAGCTCCGCCCAGCGATCGCGTTCGGAATGCGACACCTGGGCATATCCGTATCCAGGCAGGTCGACCAAGTAGGCGTCGCCGGCTGTGAAGAAGTTGATGGTCGCCGTCTTGCCCGGCTTCTGCGACACGCGCGCAAGGTTCTTTTGGCCGACCAGCTTGTTCAACAGCGACGATTTCCCTACGTTAGAGCGCCCAGCAAAGGCAATCTCGGGAAGGGTTGACTCGGGCAGTTGCGCCGAGGTGCCGTACGAGCGGTCGTATTGGACGTTGCGGAAGTTGATCATAAGGAAGTCCTCATCGAGTTCATGTTGAGTGCGAATGTGTGCATTCTAGCAGATACGCGCTCCAAGCACTTTCAGCGCCCGTGAGGACATGCATCCTCTTACTCTGCGCAGGAAATACTTGTGGTAGATAAAGATTCGAGGATGGCGATGGGATGTGAGCGATTGCGCAGGCACTATCTTCTCTTTTCGTATAGGTTAGCCGAGTCCTAGCGAGCATCCCATCACCATCCTCGAATCTTGAAATGAAGTAGTGGATTTCCTGCGCAGATACTCAAAGAGCGTTACAATGTCCGAGTTTCTAATCACACATGCGTGTGCGACTCGGACCGCTAGTGGCCACCGGAAAAGGCTGCGGACACCGAGGTTGACCACATGCAGAGGACTAACGAATGGAGAAGGATATGACGAAAGTCAGTATTCAGACGCTGCTCGATGCAGGCGCCCACTTCGGTCATCAGACCCGCCGCTGGAACCCCAAGATGAAGCCGTACATTTTCGGCAACCGCGGTGACATCTACATTCTCGATCTCAAGCAGACCCTCCTTGGCATGGACCAGGCCTACACCTTCGTGAGCGAGCTCGCGAAGAAGGGCGGCACCGTCCTGTTCGTCGGCACCAAGAAGCAGGCCCAGGAGGCCGTCGCCGACGCTGCCAACAAGTGCGGCATGCCCTACGTCAACGCCCGTTGGCTCGGCGGCATGATGACGAACTTCGTCACCATCCGCACGCGCGTCCAGCGCATGGAAGAGCTCGAGGCCATGCAGGCTGACGGCCGCATGGAGCTGCTGCCCAAGAAGGAGCAGATCCTGCTCGGCAAGGAGCTCGCCAAGCTGCAGGTCAACCTCAACGGCATCCGCAACCTTCGCCGTACACCCGATGCGATCTTCGTCATCGACACCAACCGCGAAGAGATTGCCATCAAGGAAGCCAAGCGTCTGGGCATCCCGGTTGTCGGCACGCTCGACACCAACTGCGATCCCGACGACGTCGAGTATGGCATTCCTGCCAACGACGACGCCATCCGCTCGGTCCGCCTGCTCGCCGACTTCATCGCCGACGCCGTTCTGGCTGGCACCGGTGTTCCGGTGACTGCTGACGAGATGGCCGGCGAGGCTGCTGCCGAGGCTGTCGAAGCCGCTCCTGAGGCTGCTGCCGAGGAAGCCGTCGAGGCTCCCGCTGCTGAATAGCAGATACACAGTTCGTTCCATACACTTGATTCGATAGAGAGGAACCAAACATGGCTATTACCGCTGCTCAAGTTAAAGAACTGCGCGAGATGACTGGCGCTGGCATGATGGAGTGCAAGAAGGCCCTGACCGAGGCTGACGCCGACATGGAAAAGGCTGTCGACCTGCTGCGCGAGTGGGGCGTTGCCAAGGTCGCCAAGAAGGCCGGCCGTGCCACCAACGAGGGCACCATCATGGCCGTTGTCGCTGACGACGCCAAGTCCGCTGCCGTCATCGAGCTCAACTGCGAGACCGACTTCGTCGGCATGAACGAGAAGTTCAAGGGCTATGCCGAGCAGATCGCCAAGATCGAGCTCGCCAAGAAGTATGCTGACGCCGAGGCTCTCAAGGCTGACGAGGAAGTTGCTGCTCTGATCACCGACTGCGTGCACGTCATGGGCGAGAACACGCAGCTCGCTCGCGCAATCGCTGTCGAGGGCGACGGCGTGTGCGCTTACATCCACATGGGTGGCAAGATTGGCGTCGTCGTGAAGTTCGACGTCGAGGGCATCGACCCCGCTTCCGACGCGTTCGTGACCTATGGCCGCGACGTCGCCATGCAGGTTGCCGCCATGTCCCCGGTTGCCGCGAACCGCGACTGCGTGCCGGCCGAGGTCGTCGCCAAGGAGATGGAGATCTACAAGGCTCAGGCCGCTGCTTCCGGCAAGCCCGAAAACATCCAGGAGAAGATCGCCACTGGCCGTCTCGAGAAGTTCTACGCCGAGAACTGCCTCACCGAGCAGGCGTTCGTCAAGGACGGCGACCTGACCATCCAGGCTTACACCGACAAGGTTGCCAAGGAGCTCGGTGGCACCATCAAGGTTGTCGACTTCGTCCGTTACGCCCTGGGCGAATAACGCGAATCAACAAAGCACCATGCAAAGGCGGCTCCTCACGGAGCCGCCTT
>JAZLCO010000061.1:0-4595 GCA_045614225.1 Eggerthellaceae bacterium
AGGGGGGTTCATGTATGCAAACTTCTAAGCACCCCATCCTCAAAGGAATCGGCGCAGCGGTCATCATCGTAGCTATGATTGCACTTGGCATTTCCGCAGGCACCTTCGCCCTTGCGCCGTACGGATCGAAGAGCGAGGTCATCTGGAGCGAATTCCGCCAGACAGACAACATCGACACCATTTGCGTGGGCTCATCGCTCGGCGCACATGCTTATGACCCTGCAGCAATTGACCCCATCTGCGGCACCGCTTCGTTCAACATGAGCACGCCTTTGCAGGAAACAGCCGAATCGTACCTGGGTCTCAAAGAGGCAATTGAACACCACGAAATCAAGCGCGTTCTTTTCGGCGTCGACTACTCTGCCTTCATTGGAGAGCCGAACCTCTACCCTGCCCGCGTATTCGAAAACGAGAAGTGGAAGGGTGATCCGTTCACCGAGCGCTTCTCGGATCTCGCGTACATGCTCGACGACAACGACTGGCTGTTCGACGAACGGTCGATCAACTGGTTGTTCCCCTGGACCGAGCAGCAAGCATCTGGCGGTGGCTCGGGCATTCTGCGCAACATGAAGATGCGCCTCGACGGAACGACGCTCATCGAAGCTGCCGAGATCAACGAGGAAGATTGGCATTACTACGGACGTGGTTACGGCAATGAGAACCTCGTAGTTGACTACAACGACAACTCAGAAGAGGATTTTGCGAAGGTAGCGCAATTCAGCGGACGGCCGTTCAGCGAGAAGAAGCTGCAAGGCCTTGCTGACATGGTCGAGTTGTGCGAGGCGAACGGAATCGAGTTCATCGCGTTCGCGCCGGCGCTTCCCGATTTCAGCCTCATCAGCTTGGGCAAATACTACGACGACATCTCTTCCCAAATTCGCGAGGTCGTAGAGGCGCACGGTGGTTCATTCTTCGACTTCAACGTGGCTGACCCGTCGTTCTACCAGGCTGAAGAAGATCATTTCGAGGATTACCAGCATTACAACACCGCTGGAGGCAGCGCGTTCAGCGCGGCGTTCGCTAAGTTGCTGATGGCGCGTGAGCAAGGCGAGAACGTGTCCGACTGGTTCATCACTTTCGATGAGCGACTCGCAAGCATCGACCACATCTCAGCCGTGCGACTATACCCCAGCGGCCATCCTAGCGGCAAGCCAGGCGACAAACCACACGCCCATATCGTTGCTAGGTGCTTTACTGGCACGAACGTGCAAGTTGAATATCGATTCTTTGCCAAAGCAGCCCATGACGAAGAATTCAAGCTCGTTCGTGACTGGGCACCGGAATCCGAGTTCGATTTCATTCCCGAACACGGAGGGCGCTACACTATGCGTGTGGAAGCTCGCCAGGTCGGCTCGACTGGAGAAGCTGAACGCTGGGCAGAGGACATCGTAAGAGTATAAGCGCCGCTAAGGGGGCTGCCCCTCACCTTGACGCTTCAGGACGGAGAACGTTATGCGCAACGTGTTGGAATGGTTAGAAGCAGACGAGGCGAACCTGCCTGACAAGATTGCGTTTGCCGACGTCAACACGCACGTTTCCTACGTTGCACTTGCTCAGAAGGCACGTCGTGCCGGCACGTTCATCGCGCGGAATGCCGTACCGCGCCAACCCATCGCTCTCTATATGGACAAGACAGTCGACGCGATTTGCGCCCTATTGGGCGCAGCCTATGCTGGATGCTGTTATTCGTTCATCGACCTGCGACAGCCTCAAGCACGCATCTCGAAGATCGTCGACAAGCTCTCCCCCGCTTTCGTCGTGGTGGACGATGCCGCGCTGGACGATGCGCGCGAGGCCTTCCCCGCCAACGCGAAGCTCGTGACAACCTCCGAGCTGTTCGCGCCCGAAGCCGATGTTGAGTTGCTCGCCGCACGCCGTGCGGGCGCGCTTTCGACCGACCCGCTTTACATCAACTTCACAAGCGGCACGACTGGCACACCGAAGGGCGTCACAGTCGGACATGCATCGGTCATCAGCTTCATCCCGACCTTTTGCAAAACGCTTGGCCTGACTGGAAACGACGTGTTCGCAAACCAGGCACCGCTCGACTTCGATGTGTCAGTCAAGGACGTGTTCGGCTCGCTCGCATTGGGCGCGACCGTGCACCTAATTCCACGCGATTACTTCAGCGTTCCCACGCAACTTCTCGATTACCTGGTCGAACGCAAGCCAACCGTGCTCGTATGGGCTGTGAGCGCAATGTGCTTCGTGTCAATCATGCGCGGGTTTGACTATGCCGTGCCCGACACCGTGCGCCTCGTGGCGTTCTCGGGCGAAGTCATGCCCCCCAAGCAGCTCGGCCGTTGGCGCACAGCCCTACCCGACACCACGTTCGTGAACCTCTATGGGCCGACCGAGATCACCTGCAACTGCACGTACCACGTTGTCGACCGCGCGTACGCACGCGGCGAGATCATTCCCATGGGCAAAGCGTTCGATGGCGAAAGCGTGTTCCTCATCGATGAGAATGGGCAACTTGTCTGCGAAAACGAAGCCGAACGCCCCGGCGAGATCTACGTCGGTGGACCCGAGCTTGCGCTTGGCTACTACAACGACCCCGAGCGCACCGCAGAGGCGTTCGTGCAGAACCCGCTTCACAACGCCTATCGCGACATCGTCTACAAGACGGGCGACCTGGCTCATTACGACGCGGACGGCAATTTGGTCTACCTCTCGCGCGTCGATCACCAGATCAAGCACATGGGCCAACGCATCGAGCTTGGCGAAATCGAGGCTGCTGCCCATGCCACCGACGGCGTCGAGCGTGCATGCTGCATTTATGACCATGCACGCCAACGCATCCGCCTGTACTACACGGGGACGCGCGAGAAAGACGAGCTTTCGGCCGCCCTCCACGAAGCGCTCCCGCCATTCATGATGCCCAACACGGTTAAGCAGCTTGACGACATGCCGCTCACAAAGAACGGTAAAATCGACCGAGCAGCGCTTGCGGAGCAATAGCCGCGCTTGAGAAGACAATCGGATGGCATTTACGAAGCGATAGTCGAGCTAGAAAGACGAACCCGCTAGCGCCCCAAAGGCGTGGCAGGACGGAGAGACGATGAACGCAATCGAACTGGGCTATGTGGCACTCGAATACGGCACCCCTTCGTTCGTTTTCGACGAAGGCGCCTTTTCACAGCGCATGCGCAACGTGGGCGAGATATTCGGAGCCAACGTGAAGTTGTGCTTCGCGGTGAAGGCGAACCCGTTTTTCATCCCCACCGCCGAGCGGGCCGGTGCGCGCCTCGAGGTGTGCAGCCCTGGTGAGCTCGACATCTGCCGCGCATTGAACGTCAATCCAACGAACATCGTGTTTTCGGGCGTGAACAAGACGCCCGACACCGTGCACGATGCCGCAGATTACGGCGTGGGCATTGGCGGCTACGGCGTAATGACCGCCGAATCGCGCAAGCACGTCGAACTGATCGAAGCCGAAGGTGAGCAGCGCAGCGCATCCATCGACGTGCTCCTGCGTCTGAACGCAGGCAGCCAGTTCGGCATGTCGCGCGATGACCTGATCGACATCATCGACTCGCGCGCTCGCTTCCCGCACGTCCGCATCGTCGGCATCCACTACTTCAAAGGCACGCAACGCCTGAAGCTCAAACACCAGATCAAGGAGCTTGGCAAGCTGACCGAGCTCATCGACGAAATCGAAAATGAGCATGGGTTCGAAATCGAGCGTTTGGAATACGGCCCGGGCTTGGGCGTGCCGCAGTTCACAGACGACGATTTCTCGGACACGCTCGCACCCGCACGCGAAGTTGCCAGCGCGCTGCAGGACCTAGCGGCACGCGTGGAGCCGACCGTCGAGATGGGACGGTTCTTCGCTGCCGAATGTGGCACGTACCTGACCTCCGTAAATGACCTGAAATCGTGCGACCCCATGCGCTACTGCATCGTGGATGGCGGCATCAACCACCTCACGTACCTCGGCAGCATGATGGGCATGAAGACGCCTGTGATCGAGCACCTCCGCGATGGACACCCGCTCAACGCCGATGCGGCGGACGCGTGCGAACCACTTGAATGGTGCATCGCCGGCAGCCTGTGCACGACCAACGACGTGCTTGTGCGCAACGTCGAACTTGCCGATCTGCGCGAAGGCGATGTGCTGGCCTTCCACAACGCAGGCGCCTACTCGGTCACCGAAGGCATCGCGCTGCTGCTCAGCCGCACGCTTCCCCGTGTTATCATGCGAAGGGAAGACGGCATGTTCGCGCTCGGTCGTGATTTCACGGAAACGAGCCCGCTGAACACGCTCTGCCTGTGAACCGCGAAGAAGGATGGCAATGGAACTGACGCTTGAAAACCTCATCAGCCTCATGAAGGACGTAAACGACGAGGCCGATTATGAGAACTGTACGACGCTCGTCGACGATCGCGTGCTCACATCATTCGATATCCTCGCCATCATCGGCGCAATCGACGACGAGTTCGACATCGCCATCCCGGCGAAGGACATCGTTCCCGATAACTTCAACAGCGCTCAGGCCTTGTTCGCATTGATCCAACGCCTCGACGACGAAGACTAGAGTTCGTATTGGAATGGCACAGTGCTCCCTGGGAAGGGTGTGCCACTTTTTATAGTG
>JAZLCO010000062.1:0-13865 GCA_045614225.1 Eggerthellaceae bacterium
TACGGCATGATTCCCTCGTTCGTGGCCACGTTGCCGGCGTCGGGCGAGTTTCCTCTTCTGGGTGCCATCGCCAGCTCGGGCGCCATGGCTGCGGGCGTGGTAGCGGAAATCCTCTGGGGCGGTCTGGGCGAGAAGAACATCCTGGCAACCGTCGTTGCCGCATGCGCCTGCGCCATCGGCGGCTTGGTGCTGTTCGCGATTGCGCCCGCGCAATGGCCGCTCATCTGCGTGGCCGCCGTTGCCTACGGGATGATCTACGGAGAGCAGACCGTGTTCTGCCCAATCGTGACGCGCCAGTTCTACGGCATGCGCTCCTACGGCGAGCTGTACTCGACGGTGTCCACCGTCATCTGCATCGGCGTCATCGCCAGCTCGTTCATCGGCGGCACGATCGTCAACGTTGCAGGAAGCTATTTGGCCATGTTCGCTTTCATCGGCACGGCTTTGCTCGTGGCATGCTTGCTGCTTGTGGTGGCGGGCAAGCTGCAGGCCAAGGATCGGCGAGGGTAAATAGGGGACGGGCTCGGTGTTCAGGTGAATGATCTCCAGCCCCTTGTTCGTTGATCATCCGATTCATCATGTCCAAGAAGCATTACCCGCGTTAGCCGGGCGTATCGGCTACTGCCAGCTCCCCGCGCTTCCTTGACAAAGTGATTGTAATACAGTAATACAGATAGTACAGCAGCGCGAGAACAATGCAGAATCGAAAGCTGTAATCGAAGAGCGACGTCTATTTACGCTTGCATTTTTTCGACGGTTCGAAGCGGTTGCAAAGGCGGCAGATTGGAGCAGAGTATGACCCCAGTTGTCACAGCGCGCGTGCCAGAGGGCGTAAGGGCGCGGGGAGTTGACGTTCTGCGTGAAATAGGGTCGTCCACATCCGAGCTTATCAATGCCGCATTTGAGTATGTCATCAAAGAGCGGGAGCTGCCGAAGCCGCGAGTGCGGCAGGAAGACGCGTTGCAACCGCACAAAATCAGCCCCGAGCAGCTTGCGCAAGCCGCCTCGTTCATGGAAAGCGTGAAAGTGTCTGTCCCTGCAGAATGGGAAGATGCCCCGTTCGAGGACCTGCTCGACAGTGCGATGGAGGAGCGGTATGCGCATCTTCGCTGACACGAACGTGCTTTTCGATATTTTCGCACAGCGGGAGCCGTTCAAGGAATCGTCCTACAAGCTCATGATTATGCAGATGTTCGACGACGTTGAAATCTGGACCGCCCAGCAGTCGTATCTGAACGTTTTCTATGTGCTGAAGAAGGTGCAGCCGGCGTCCGATGTCCAAAAAGCTCTTTTCGCGAGCCTTGAGCATGTAAACGTCTGCACGACAGGCCATGCAGACGTCCAGGCAGCGCTTCAAGCGGGTTGGGACGACGTCGAGGATGCGCTTATAGCCCTTTCCTGCAAGAACTTGGCAGCCGACTACCTGCTGACTCGCGACGAGAAACAGGAAGGCTTCAAGCACATGGGTATTCCCTCGCTCACCCCCGAGGAGTTCTTCGAGATGTGGGAGAAAGAGCGCGGAGTGTTGTACGACGAGATCGAGCTCCCATAGCTGCTTTTATCGCATGGCGTCATGCCGGCTTTTTCGCGTTGATGCAAGCACGGACCTTTGCCTGCAGTTCGGATGAAGATGAACAGGGAATGGGTTCGGTGTTCGGGTGGACGGTCCTTCGCCCCTGTGTGCTGGTACGGTGCGCTGATCTAAGGAATGAGTCGAATGAGCCGTTCCCCCGGGGAGCGACTCATTTTCGTTGCGTTGGCAGGAGTGGGTCTCGCTTTACCACTCGTAACCGCAATAATTGCAATGATGGACTCCGTGGAGATAGTCCTCGCTGATGTTGTGATGACCGCACTTCGGGCAGGTCGGTTTGGCGCAGTTCTCGGGGTCGGCATTGTCGCCGCCTGCGATGGCTGCGAGCACCTCGTCGGGCACGGGGATCTTGTTCTCGCGGGCAAGCGCCAACAGCTCTTCGGCGTTGTCGCATGCGCGGGCTTTTTTCTGTAGTTCGGGATCCAGGTCTTTGATGTAGCTTTCGATGCTCATATTTGGCCTCCTCTTAAGCGGATGGCGTTGCGCTGTTTGGCTTTCAGTTAATTATACGGGGTTGATGCCGCATCGTTTCACGACGCAGTGTTGTTTATGGCAAAACGTTTGCCCGCGCTGCAACGAGGAACTTGCCCGCATGTTCGGCTGCTCGTTTGTGGATTACGTGCCGACTTGAGGGCTGCCTTCCAATTGGAAGTTTGGCTCGTCCGGCAGGTTCGAGTAGTCGCCGTACAGGTGGGAGTACTCGATGAGGGGTCCGCTCCCTGTTCACCAAGTCAACCGAGCCCGTTGAATGTCGCTAACAGCAAAACGATTAAATACAAACATTTGTTCCTTTTTTATGGTATACTTCCTATGAAAGCTGAATAGGTTGGGGCGTAAGCAATCGACTCCTAACCCTCTTCGGGGACAGCCACATCGGAATCGAAGGGGTCGATATGGATACCAGTATCGTCAAGCAATTCGAAGATCATCAAATCCGCAGCGCATGGAGCGCCGAGGAGGAGCGCTGGTACTTCAGCATCGTCGACGTGGTCGGTGCTTTGACGGACCAATCGAGCACTCGTGGCGCAAGCACGTATTGGGCCGTGCTTAAAAAGCGCCTGGTAAACGAAGGCGCAAATCAACTGCTTACAAATTGTAAGCAGTTGAAAATGCCCGCAAAAGACGGACGCATGCGTCGAACTGATGTTGCTGACACAGAGCAACTGCTCCGCATCATCCAGTCCATCCCCTCGAAGCGCGCCGAGCCGTTCAAGCAGTGGCTCGCGCAGGTCGGAGCGGAGCGCATCCAGGAAACCATCGACCCCGAGCTCGCCATGCAGCGCGCCATGGATACCTACGCCAAGAAGGGCTATTCGGAGGGATGGATTCGCCAGCGCCTCTTGTCGATCGACATCCGCAAGGAACTAACGAGCGAATGGCAGCAGCGTGGCGTTCGCAAAGGCAGCGAGTTCGCCATTCTCACCGACGAGATTTCCCGCGCATGGAGCGGCATGAGTACGCGCGAATACAAGGACTTCAAGGGTCTTACGAACGAAAACCTGCGCGACAACATGAGCAATACCGAGCTGGTGCTTAACATGCTTGCGGAAACCACCACAACAGAGATTTCGAGAGCTGAGGAGCCGATTAGTTTCGAGGAAAACTGCGATGTTGCCCGCAGGGGCGGAACGATTGCTGGCAACGCGCGTAAGCAAATCGAAGCGGAAACGGGTCGCCCTGTCATCACCGCGATGAATGCGCTCGACTTCGCGCAGGTTATCGCTGGCGTTTTGCAGGACATCGACCCCGAAGACAAAGCCTGATGAACAGGGGACGGGTTCAGTGTTCAGGCAGACGCTGTTCTACCACATGAAGACCGAGATCAGCGGGACCATGGTCAGGTGGATCCTCGAGAAGGAGGACGGCTACCCGTCTTTCCGCAGCTGCGGCTTTTCCGAAGACGAGATCGAGTTGATCAGCGAGACGTACGCTGCGAAGTTCGAGCATGCCAATCAGGTCATGGCCGACAACGGGCGTCCTCCGCTGTTCAGCGACCCCCAAGATTCGTACCGGTCCGCCCAGGAGCATGCGGAGCTCATGAAGGAGCGAAGCGACGAGGAGCTTGCCAGCATGTTCGGCTGCTCGTTTGCAGATTACGTGCCAGCTGGATGAAGCCGCTCGTGCCTACGGTGCTTTCGGCGCGGCGGAAGACGCGCCGTTCGAGCCTTTGGGCGAAGTCGAGAGATTCGACTCATCTATAGGCATGCTTACGCTGATGCTTGCACTGCATGAGCGTATGATGCGAACGCACCACGAGGACCTCGATATTCTGCCTGGTCATGGCTAGACGGCCCTCCCCTAATGGGCAAATATGCCCATACATACTAACTTTTCATGATATACTGTGCTTGCTCCGGGGGAGTAGTTGGCGTGCATGGCACGTGGCGAAGCCACCAGCAAGGTGCGAAAACGGCATCTGGTTAGTCTTAAACAGCGAGACTCCCAGCTCAGGCCTATAGGCCGAGCTGCGAGTTTTCTTTTTCGGGGCCAATTCGCGCAATTGAGGCACTAGTTGGGGAGGGCGATGGCGCGCGAGGGTGGCTGATGTGTCCCATCGCTGGTCAGAGGGCGATTCGAGATGGAGGCGAAAATGAAAAAGGCTAGTTTGTGGCAACGTTTTAGGTATTGGTTCGACAACCTCATGTCGAAGGGAACGCTGTCGCTCCTCCTGCTCCTCGCGGTGATCACTGCCCTCGTCGTGTTCGTCGGTGGATGCGCGGCGATAGCGATAGGCGGGCCCGACGGCAGCGGCGTCGAATCTCCGCTTTATTCCATATGGTTCACCCTCATGCACGCCATCAACACCGGCGTGCTGGCCAAGGAGGAAGGCACCATCCTCTACTTGGCGATCATGACAATAGTCACGCTCGTCGGCATCTTCATTACCAGCTTCCTCATCGGCACCATCTCAAATGGAATCAAGGACAAGGTCTCTGACCTGCGCCGCGGCAAGTCGAGCGTCATCGAGGAGGGCCACACGGTCATCATCGGCTTCGACGAGAACATCACGAGCATCATTCAGGAACTTGCGTTGGCAAACGAGAACCAAAAGGACGCCGTTGTGGTCGTGATGGCCGAGGCCGACAAGACCGAGATGGAAGACACCATTCGCGAGCGCGTTGCCGATCTGGGCAACGTCCGTCTCGTATGCCGCAACGGGCACCCAGATTCCCCGAGCGACCTCAAGGTCTGTTCCCTCGATACGTGCAAGTCGATCATCGTGAACCTCTCCGACGACTTCATGACGGTCAAGACGGTCCTTGCTTGCGAAAGCCTACTTGACGAGTACGGCAACGACGAGGCCTTCATAACGGCCACCGTGCGCGACCCGGAGGTGCTGCATTCCGCGAAGGTCGCCGGCGGCGAGCGAGCCGAGATCCTGAACTTCCAGAAGACCATTGCGCGCTTGATGGTCCAGGCGGGCCGCCATCCGGGCATGTCGGACGTCCTGTCAGAGCTGCTCAGCTTCAAGGGCAACGAGGTCTACGTGGAAGACGTCGCCGGCATCGTGGGGCTCACGCTGCCCGAAATCAACCTGCGGTTGCCGCATTCGACGGCAATTGGCGTGGTTCGCGGTGAAACGCCCCTGATCAACCTCGATGCATCTGCTGTCGTGGAAGAGGGTGACCGGCTGATAATAATCGCCCACGACGACGAAGTCTCTCACCTGGGGCAGCCCGCCAAGGTTGACGAGGGGCTTTTCCGGCAGCAGGTTGAAGGCACGGACGAGCCCCACACGCTGTTGGTGCTGGGATACTCCGACATGCTCGGTGCAATCATTCGCGAAGAGAACGCTCATGCCGCGCCGGGCTCGAAGGTCATCATCGCCGCCGAGGAGGACAAGGTCGACGTCGAAACGTTCAAGCTGCCCGAGACGCCGCACAACATCGACATCGACGTTCACGCCTGCAACATCTACAAGCACAACGTGTTGGAAGGGCTGGTGGCCGAAGGTCCGTCGAGCATAATTCTCGTCGCAGATACCGAGCTCGGCGACGAAGAAGCCGATGCGCGCACGCTCATGCTGCAGCTTTTGCTCAATGACATCGCGAGCGAAATCGGAGCGGATATTCCGCTTACCATCGAGATGAACAGCACGCGCAACCAAAGGCTCTCGCAGATGATGCGCGCAACCGACTTTGTTATCGGCAGCCGGATCACTGCCAAGATGATGGCCCAGGTTGCCGAGGGACGTCACAAGAACGCGATTCTGAACGACCTGCTCTCCGAGGGCGGCTCCACCATTTACATGAAACCCATCACGCGCTATGTCCGCACGGACGAAGCGGTCGATTACTACACCTTGGGAGCTTCGGCCGCACGTTACGGTGAGGTCGCCATCGGTTACAAGAAGGTTGCCGAGGACGGCAGCTTCACCATTGAGCTCAACCCCCGCAGCAAGGAGGCGACGAGGTTCACCGACAATGATGATGTGATCGTCGTGGCCAAGGGCTAGCTGCCGCGTGTCGACAGAACCATCCCCCGACACACGTTCGGGCTGGTTTTCGCATCCGGTGAGCGCCGACTTCACGGTGTCCGCCATGTCGGCGACGCCCGCGACAGGCGACCCGCTGCCAGCGGTCTCCGTCGTCTTGATTGTGGTTGCCCTTGTGGTGCTTGGCGCTGCTATTGCGGCCTTCATCGCCAGAAGGCGCACTCAAGGCTAAGTCCGATTCCAAGTGCCAAGAGTTCAAAATTAGTGGCTGTTTGCGACAACCCCGCAGCGTCGGGCTTTGCACTGCGCGTCGTTTTGCACTCAGGCGGGCTGCTGTCGGGGTCGTGAAGCCAGCTCTCTTACCCGGCTCTGGATGAATGCGTTCACATCGCTAATCGCGTCTTGACACTTGTCCGCTCGCGTCGTATCGTTTCACTCAGAATGTAATACAATTATGTTGTACGGGAGAGCACGATGGATGATGCGATGGTGACTGGGCGTATTTCAGCCGAGAAGAAGGCCGCTGGCACTAAGGTTTTGGCGAAGGCCGGGCTCAACACGTCGCAAGCAATCAACTTGCTTTTCGACAAGCTTGCGGAGGAGCAGAACGTCGATTTCCTCGTTCATCGGAAGCCCGATGCGCATGAGTGGGAATCGGCGGCTAAGTTCATCGATAGCCTGCACACGTCCGTTGACCCCCGTTTCGAGAACATGTCGCGGGGCGAGATTAAGCTCGAGCGAGCCAAGGCGAAAGGATGGGTCTAGCATGGCTGTCCAGAAGCTTCTCCTCGACACCAACATCGTCATCGATTTCATTGGAAAGCGCGGGCCGCATTTCAGCGAAACGCGCCTGCTCATGCTTGCTGGCCGAGTTGGCGAGTTCAGCTTGTGGATTGCATCATCGCAGGTAACTGACATGATTTACATCATGACCGATGGCGGCAGAAAAGAGAAGGTTTCCGAGGTGCTCGAGAAGCTGCGGGCAGTGCGTACGTTCGTCAACGTTTGCTCGGTTGGCGATGCCGATATCGACAAACTGCTTGCCACTACATGGTCCGACCCCGAGGATGTTCTGCTTGTCGATCTTGCGCTCAAGATCCACGCAGATGCCGTGATCACTCGAGATAAGGATTTTCCCAAAACTGATATGATACGCGTCCACGATTGCCGAGGATTCTTCAGCTGGCTTGAAGAGGAGAAGGGCATCTCATACGCGGATATCGAGTATTAGCCGGACAAGCGGATTTGCAACCGCATGAGGAAGGGTACAAGCTTGGCCGATAAGGCGTTGGACTACTGCATGAAGGGGCTCTCGATCGAGGTTCGGCAGAAGCTGTTCTACCACATGAAGACCGAGATCAGCGGAACCATGATCAGGTGGTTCCTCGAGAAGGAACACGGCTACCCGTCCTTCTGCAGCTGTGGCTTTTCCAGTGACGAAATCGAGTTGATCGGCGAGTCGTATGCCGAGAAGTTCGAGTATGCCAACCAGGTCACGGCTGACAATGGGCGCCCCCCGCTGTTCAGCGACCCGCATGATTCGTACCGGTCCGCCCAAGAGCATGCAGAGCTCATGAGGGAACGAAGCGACGAGGAGCTTGCCCACCTGTTCGGCTGCTCGTTTGCGGATTACGTGCCGTCCGAATTGCAGTTGTCGTTCACGCTTGCGGAAAAGGAATGATCTTGCATGTGCGCCTGTGCACCTTCCTTTCATCGATGTTGGCGGGACCACCTTGCCATCTGGCAGGTTGGTGCCGGGGTCGTGGAGCTAACTCTCTAACCCGGCTCTGGATGAATACGGTTCACATTGCAATCGTCCCACGACGAGTGATTCAATTGCGCCCCTATAATGTGAATACGTAAGAGAGCAACCGTTGGAATCAAAAGAGCCGGAGGGCACGTATGGAGAAAGCATCCAAGGTCGCGAAAGCGGGCTTTCTGGGCGTGACTGCGGCGCTTGCATCGGCTTTTGCTGCGACTTTCGTGTACAACAAGGCGGCTCTTGCTAAAGAGGCAGAGCTGCTGAGGCGGCCTCTCGGTCAGATGGTCGAGGTCGACGGCCGCAAGATGTGCGCACACGTTCAGGGTGAGGGTGCACGAACGCTCGTCTTTCTGTCGGGAAGCGGAACGGTTTCCCCGATTCTGGATTTCAAAAGCCTGTACAGCTTGCTTTCCGATGATTTCAGGATTGTCGTCATCGAGAGGTTCGGCTATGGGTTCAGCGACATAGTGGGCACCGAGCGATCTTTCGACACCATCCTCCGACAGGACAGGGAAGTGCTGGCGAAGCTCGGCATCGAAGAGCCGTACATCTTGTGCCCGCACTCGATGGCTGGGCTAGAGGCCATTCTCTGGGTGCAGATGCATCCGGAGGAAGTGGCATCGATAGTAGGGCTCGACATGGCCCTGCCCAGGTCTTACGACGATTTCGACTTCGGGAGCGTACAGCGGCTCGGGCGTTTTGCCGACATCGGCAGAGCGGTTGGGTTCATGCGCTTCCTCTACACCGACGCCGCCTTGCCCGCGTCGTTTTCCCATGGCGAGAAAGCGCTCTGGCGCGCTATCGCCAGCAGGATTGCCGTCAACGAGACGGTGGTTAACGAGGGCCTTGCCGTGCCCGCCGCCTGCGCAGCGATCGACGCCATGGATAAGCCCGACGTTCCGATGATGATGTTTGTCTCGGATGGGAGCCAGACAAGAGCGAAGAATTGGGTGGGCCTGCAGCACGATTACGCCGCGGGGCTCTCGAACGCACGTGTCATTGAGCTGGGATGTGGCCACTACGTGCACAACTTCGAGCCAGTGCGCATCGCAGCTGAGATGAGGGCGTTTCTCGGTGCCGTTGAGGAACGGGCTCTTTGAGCTCGCTCATCAGTTGAGCTGGCAATGCTTGTGTGTCGCCAGGTTACAAACTGAGTTCGGGGCCTTCTGTTGCAGGTAAAATGCGAAAGCAGCAAGCGAATCGGCAGCATGAATCGCTCCGGGAGATTAGGATTGCGCCATGCCCAATAAAATGTTTCAGGTGTCAACGCTGCATGCTCTCGTCGCAGGCTATACGCGCGGTGTGATCACCGTGCAAGAACTGGAAAGCCGAGGCAACGTCGGGCTGGGAACTTTCGAGGGCGTGGACGGCGAGATGATCCTGCTCGACGGCGTGTGCTACCGCGCCCGGCAGGACGGAAGCGTCGTGAAGCCCGCGCTGGACACCGGCGTGCCGTTCGCCTCCGTTGCCTTGGTAGAAGGCGGTACCGCGTTCGAGCTGGAGGAGGTGCGCGACATCGACGCCCTCAAGCTCGAGCTCACCAACAAGGTCGACGAGGCCTTCGCTCTGAACAGCATGCATGTCGTGACCGTGAGCGGCACCTTCGATAGCGTTTCCGCGCGCTCGGAATCGGCGTACCATGGAGATCACGTCACTCTGAAGGACATGCTCGCGACAACGCAAAGAGAGTTCGTCTTCGAGAAGCTGGATGGTACGCTCGTGTGCGTATACCACCCGGATTTCATGGACGGCATCAACGCACCTGGTTGGCATGTGCATTTCCTGTCGTTGGACCGGACGCGGGGAGGCCACGTCTTCGATCTGTCCCTGGTCCGCGGTCACGCCGTGATGCACAGAATTGACCGCATCGAGATACAGCTGCCAGATACGCTTGCTTTCGACACGTATTCCTTGAAGGAGACTTCGCAAGAAGAGATTGCCGAAGTCGAGCAGGGGGGCGAAAGCGAGTAGCGATAGCGGCTGCCCGTCTTAGAGCAAGTAGGCCAATGTCGTGATAATGGAGCGTGGGCGTGCAGCGACAATAATCGCGTTGGCTTAGAGTAAATAGGCCAATGCCGTGATTATTATCGACGGTATGATGACGAACACTGCGAACAGCACAAACATGATGAAACAGCCGGAATCGGTGCACCCACCGCCCGAGTGGTACCCGCCACCCCCATCGTAATCTCGGTCGGCTTCCGAAGCCTCGAGCCACAACGTGGCATTCGAGAGGTCCTTTCCGTAGTTGTCATCGAACAGCGCCATATCAGGTCCACTTGCCCCCAGTTTATCTTTCTCCACGTGTATGGTACCGCGAAGTCCAATGATTGCGTGGTGCGTTAATGGGACATATCCGCAAGATGGGGCTGCTGTTCGCTCCCACGAAAGGAAATGATTTCGCGCGTGTATCTGTGCGGTTGGCGCTGTTTTCGCGGGCTTAAACGCCTCATTTGATGCGTTTGCGCAAAAACGGGGGTCGGATTTGACAAAATGTAACAGATTTAACGTTTTTTGGCGCAAAATCGGGTGTCTTAGCTGATTCTCGAAAACGTTTTCAGCGGTGGGCTAATGCTTCCAGCGCATCCGTTCCTTTGAGTGGCTCTTTGCTCGCCATGATTTCTCGCTTTCCCTCGATTCCGAATCAGTGCGGTGAGAGGAACTTCCAGTACTACTTTCGTCAGTGAAACTTACAAACAATTATAAGGGGTTGATGTTGAGGTGTCTCATGATGCCCATGATGTCATTCTGTTGTTTCCTGGCCCCACGTCTGGACATACGTTGATCTCTCCAAACAAGTATTTGAGGTTGACTCATCGATGATAAAAGATACGGGTTATACTGAATCCAGCTATACATGTTGGCTTGCTTGACTCGGTCGGCATGCCACATGGACCCAACATCTGAAGAGGGAAAAGGGGGCTCTACCATGAACACCAAAATCATCGCAGTGATAGCATCGATTGGACTTGCGTTAAGCCTCGGACTTGTAGCCTGCGGTGGCGGCGGTGCCAGCAGTGCCAGCTCGAGTTCCGCTTCCTCCCAGAAAACCGAGCTGACCGGCGATCAGATGATCGACGCTGCTTTCGCCGCTTGCCCCATCGATGAGAATTCGGCATTCGACGTTGCGGTCAGCGCAGTTCATGACGGGGTCGCAGTGGTGACCTTCAGCTCCCCGTACGGCGATTTCTCGTACACCATCGACGCCTACACGGGCGAGGTGGTCGACAAGACCGAGCCGACGGAGGCTCTCGAAAAGGCGGGGCTGAATCCCCTCGACAAAGATCCCATAACGCTCGCGACGACCGCTTGCCTCAACGCCTACAAGACGAATGGCAATGAGACGAATGTCAAGTGCGCGCCTCGCACCGACGACGGCGTTCAGAAGGTGCGCGTGGAGTTTGACTTCGACGGCAAGCATTACGACCTCGACTACGATGTCGCGACTGGCAAGATCACCGAGTACAATTCCGACGTCGAGGCAGCGGCCAACGAGAAGGAAGCTGCTGACAAGCAGGCTGCTGAAATTGAAAAGGCGAAGGCTGCAGCTGCTGCGGCAACCGAAAACGGGACGAAGATGCTCAGCGACGACGAGGCCACGGGCATGGCTCTCGATGCCGTCTGGAACGTCTATGTTGGCAACAAAGATGCGCAGGACATCATGCTGACGCCCACCACCGAGGGCGGCGCTCAGAAGGTCGAGGTGGAGCTCACCCTTGACGGCGAGTATTGCAAATTCATCTACGACGTAGCCACGGGCGAGATCACGAAGCAGTAGTGCTCGGGCTTTGGAGCTTGGCACCGAGCTCTTCGAGCAGGTGCCAAGCTTGGTTGGCGTTGACACTGAGCTCGTTCAAGCAGGTGCCAAGCTTAGTTGGTGTTGGCGCCGGGCTCGTTCGAGCAAGTGCCGAGACCAGTTTGAGTAAGCACAGGAACCAGTTGGAATAAGCATCAAGACCAGTTGGGGGGCGACCGAAATGGCGCACGACGTCTTTATCAGCTACTCTCACAAGGACAAGAGCGTGGCCGATGCCATTTGCTCGCGTCTGGAGGGAGACGGCGTCCGCTGTTGGTACGCCCCCCGCGATATCGCGCCCGGGTCCGACTGGGCCGGTTCGATCATCGACGCGATTGCGTCGGCGAAGATCATGGTGCTCATCTTCACCGATTTCTCCAATGCTTCGAGCCAAGTGTTGCGCGAGGTCGGAAACGCTGTGAGCAACAGCTTGACCATTATTCCCTTCAAGCTCACCGAGACCCTTCCTTCGGGCAGCATGCAGTACTACCTCGGCGTGGTGCATTGGCTCGATGCGATGAACGACCCGCTCGAGAAGAGCATCGGCGATCTGTCGACGCTCGTGCAGGCGACCCTTTCGGGTTCTGCACCTTTGGCGAGCGAAAAGGAGTTTACGGAGGCTGCGCCGAAGGGGAGCGACGCCAGCGCGCCTGCCGCCTCTGGAGCGGCGTCGGCCTCTGGGGCAACGTCGGCCTCTGGGGCGACGCCCGCTTATGGAAAGCAAGGCGCAACCGGGGGACAAGCTGGGGAGAAGAAGGCACCCATCGTGCCCATTGCCATCGCAATTGCGCTCCTCGTCGTGGCGGCAATCGTGGGGTTTGTCGTCCTCGGCGGCCAAAACGCTTCATCGACTGGTTCGCAAAGCGCGACGGCTGCGAGTGCCACTTCTTCAGGCGGCGTGACCGAGGCAGTTGCAACGTATCAGGAAGGCGGGCGCGTCACCATCGACGACCCCACCAATTCGGGTACCGAGGGCAACCTCCAGTGCAACTACCTCAACGGCGGCATCGCTGCTTCCGACGGCACGTGGATCTACTACCAGAGCAACGACGCGCAGAGCATCTACAAGATGCGCCTCGACGGCTCCGAAAAGACCAAGCTCAACGACCAGCCCAGCAGCCAAATCGGCTTGATTGATGGCGTGATTTACTATCGAACTGCTTCGGGCATCTACAGTATGGATACCAACGGAGGCAATTCGACGAACGTCTTTATGGGCACGACTGAGGATATGAAGATCGCGGATGGCCGCATCTACTTCAAGTCGGCTGAGGACAAGCTGCGCCTCTACAGCATGGCCATGGACGGCACGGACGTCAAACGTGAAAACGAGCTCGAGGAGACCTACCACCTCAACCTGTGGAACGGCAGGATCTACTGGTCGAACAACGAAGACGCGCGCAAGCTCTACAGCGCAAACCTCGACGGCAGCGACATGAAGATCCTGACCACTTCGTCGGCCGAGAAGCTGTGCGTTACGGACGGATGGATTCTTTACTACGACATGAACAAGTACGAGGAGCGCGCCATCAACCTTGAGACGAACGAATGCTTCACGGTGTTCCCCGGCGGGTTCACCGACCCGACCATCAGCGAGCACGGCGTGATCTCGAAGATGAACAACGACCTGCACCTGTATCGCGCGCAGCTTGGCTCATCGGGTATGAACCTGCTGGTGGACGAGAGCGTGGATAACGTCTGCATCGTTGGCGACTACGTGTTCTATCGTGGCGAGGACCACCAGAACCATATGATCAACGTCGACGGAACGGGTGACACGGTTCTGTAAAACGGTGTTGGCTTGTACCGAGGACGGTTTGGGCTGCTGTTGCACAGTTCTAAAGTAAAAATGCCAAAAAATCGAGGATATCTGAGGATTTGGGGGCATTTTTTGCACCCTGGGAAATACTTGACCAACGAATGACCAGTTCAGAGATGCCGAAAAAAATCGGTAACATTTGTCACCTCGAAAAATCCTCAGATATCCTCGATTTTTTGGCATTTTTATTTCAAATTCGTGCAAGCCAGTCGCTGAGTGCTGCATTTGCAAGGTTGGCGTTCTGCTTTCGCGTCCGACTTAGTTGAGTTCGGGTGAATTGGTCGTATGCCGCGGGGGTCAGGGCATCGACTCATTTTCTATCTTCGGTTTGGGAACGGTTCGCCCGAGGCAGGGCGCCCGCTGGCCAGACACTTACCAGGTAAGCTGTCTGGTAACCAGACAGCTTACCTGGTAAGTGTCTGGCCAGCGAACAACAAAGCTTGCGACAAGAGGACAGCTTCC
>JAZLCO010000063.1:0-7308 GCA_045614225.1 Eggerthellaceae bacterium
TTCCACAGCATCGATACCGGTCGCAATCCCACCCATACCGAGCAGCGGTACGTCGACCGCCTTATGGGTTTCCCACACCATGCGCAGTGCAATCGGTTTTATCGCTGGGCCCGAAAGGCCTCCCACAACCCGAGCGAGCTGCGGTTTACGGCGGTTGGCGTCGATCGCCATGCCCATGACGGTGTTGATGAGGGAGAGCGCATCAGCGCCTGCAGAAACGGCTGCGCGCGCAATTTCGGTGATGTCCGTGACATTTGGTGTCAGCTTGACAATCATCGGTTTTCTCGTAGTTGCGCGGCACATGCCGATGACTTTTTCGACGCTCGCAGGGTCGGTGCCTATCGTCATGCCTCCCGCATCGACGTTCGGGCATGAGATGTTTATCTCATACGCATCCACCTGATTGCCTTGTTCGAGTGCCTCAAGCACGTCGACATACTCCCCGAAGCTATGCCCGGAGACGTTGACGATGATCGTCGCACCAGCATCGCGCAACCATGGCAGCTCGTGTTCCTTCAGATGCTCGACACCTGGGTTTTGCAAACCTATCGAATTGAGCATACCGCTTGGCGTTTCGGCGATGCGGGGGCTCGCATTGCCCTCCCAGCCGTTGAGCGAAACGCCCTTGGTCGTCACAGCTCCAAGCGATGCAACATCGACGAAATCCGAATATTCGCGCCCGGCAGCGAACGTACCGGAGGCGACAGTTACAGGGTTTTTCATGATCAGGCCGCCGAGATTAACAACCATATCAACCTGTGTGCTCTTCGGGCTGGCGGGTTCAACAATCCTTATTTCGGCCATCTACCACACCACCTTGCGTGCATCGAAGATAGGACCATCGACGCATGAGCGGCGCTTCCCGTCCACCGTGTCAACCACGCACGACAAGCAAGCGCCTACGCCACATGCCATGCGTTTCTCCATCGAGACCTCGCAGCGGACACCAGCATCGAGTGCCATTTTGGACACAATCCTCATCAACGGCTCCGGCCCGCACACGGCAACGTAGTCATAGGGACGTCCGTCATCCGAGCACCCGTCGTGCAGCCGTTCTTCGACAAGCGACGTGCAAAAGCCCGCACGACCGTAGGTACCATCATCGGTTGCGCACCATGGTTCTTGGCCGAGCAGTTGACTGTAACGGTCGCGACATACAAGCGCCTTTTCGGTTTGGGCGCCTAATACGACATCGAGTTGACAGCCATCTTTCACGAGCAGCTCGGTCAACATGAACAAAGGAGCTGCTCCAACACCTCCCCCAACGAGGAGCGCATGCTCGAAATCGGTTGACCACGTATTGCCGATTGGGCCGATAAGCTCGAATGTGCCCTCGTTAATCTCTGGCATGATTTGGGTGATCGAACCAACTTCCTGGTACAAGACGTCAAGCGTCCCTGCACCTGCACCAGCTGCATATACGGAAAACGGACGGCGAAGGACGTGCTCCTGGTGCCCAGGCACCTTCATGTGTATGAACTGGCCAGGCTTGATCGATTGAGCAATGACGGGCGATTCAAGCTGCATCAGATGCAACCTGGGCCCAACTTGTTCATTCGAAAGCAATCGTGCGCATTCGTTTACAAGCTGCCCCATGCGACCCCCTTACTTCATGCTCGCATCCTTAGAGCCCATTCTATCATTGATGCGCAGGCGAAATTGCACAGTGCTCCCAGGGAAGGTTTTTCCTTTTTTTAAGAAATGGCGCCCCCTTCCCTAGAAACACTGTGCCATAACAATCCCTAGTCGTTCTCGATTGCCTCGGTCTCGAACACGAACTTGACTGAACCTTCTGTTCCTTCGGTTATACCTGCGAAGTTCTTGTATGAACCACCTGCATCCGTAACTGCAGTGAAACGATTGCCGAGTTTCACAATCCTGTTGTCGATGGCATCGGCAATCTTCGATACTCCCTCGTCGTTGAATTTCTGCAGACCTTCCGCCATCGAACCCGAGCCATCAGCGGCCTGTTGTGTGGCGTTTGAAAGCTGCGACGCTCCTTGCGAAATCTGGCTTACGCCCGACGCAAGCTCGCTCAAGCCTGTTGCAAGCTCACCCGATTTGCTCTCGAGCATCGCAAGTCCGTTCTCGAGCTGGTCAGCACCTGCTTTAAGCTTGGTTACCGCACCGATTAGCGATTCGGGATCGCCTGCTGTACCGAACCCTTGATCTGCGATTGCATCCAAGGCACCAGCAAGACTCTGAGCTCCCGCTGCCAACTGAGAAAGGTCAGACTGACTAAGAGCACCCGATGCAGCTTGAGTATCCTTCGTCGATATCTGACCAGTGTAGTCCGCCAATGCACCAGCGTCAGTGCCAAGCAGCGACACATTGGCTTCGAGCGATGAATTGTCGAACAGTGCATTGACCTTCGCCTGATCCTCTTCCGATAAACCGAGGCCTTTGGCACTATCCTTCAAACTCTGATACGAGCTGGCGACAGCCGTGGCATCTGCCTGCACCGTACCAGCTTGCGCCGTAACATAGCCGAGAAGCTTGCCGTCGCCTTCGAGCTCTGTTGCAGCATCCGACAGAACACCTGCGAGCTGCTTAAGCTGATCACCAGAAAGTGTGTCGGCAAGATCCGATGCTCCCTTCTGCGCTTGAACGACTTTCGTCTTAACTTCTGCCAAACCACCAGCATACCCTCCAATACCCGCTGAAAGGTCTGTTGAGCCGCTATGCAGTTGCGCTATGCCGTTCGTGAGCGCGGGAATCTCATTCGTGGTGGCACTTAAACCCTCATCAAGTTTCAATGTGCCATTCGAAAGTTGCTTGGCACCCTCTGCCAACTCCTTCAGGCCGTCAGTCAGTTCATTTGAGCCCTTCGTCAACTCAGCCATGGCGCTCTTCAAGCCGCTCGACGCGTCAGCGTATTCGCCCGTATTGAAATCAGATGCATCGAAGCCGTCGAGCAGGTCTGGTGAAACCATCGTGAGCGACGAGCCTAATTCGAAATCGACCGCATCTGCTTCTACCTCGAAGTAATCAGGCACTTCATAATCGTCGCCCGTATCGAGACTCGACGCCAAACCGGGCATCGCGTAGCCAAGGGCAATTGTGCGATCACCGTCCTCTATGAGGCGACCATTCGTGACCTTGACGTTGGAGAAAACATCGTTGTCGAGCATCAAGCCCGTCATAGCTGCAAACGGCGTGTAAACCTGAAATCCGTCAGCAGTCGTCTGCGAGTTGTTGATGTAGTCGTACCTTATGACCACATGGCCCGACTTGCCACGAAGCTCTTGCGGTGTGATGTATGAGCCGTTGTAGCGGTACGTGACCTTAATCTCGATTGGAAGCGCGGCGTTCGTCGTACCCGAGTAAACGATGTCTTTCCCGCTCGGCGAATGCCAAACCAACTCGCCTTCTTGCGAGAAAGATACGTTCTCATCGTCTGGCTTGAGGTTTCCGAGGTTCGTCACGTCTGCAACATCAGTGCTTCCATCTGTCTTCAGCGTCGTGGTAACTTTTACGCTTTTCACCGAACCATCTGCATATGTGCTGACGTTGACGGTTTCGTTCTTCTCCGAGGCGACAGGCGCATTGCTTTGATTCGACGTGATAGATGCTGCATCAGCAGATGAAGAACCAACGTCATCAGCGAGCGCATAGCCCGCAGGAGCAACGATCATCGCGCTCAATGACGCAATCGCCAACGTATATCCAACCGATGTGACAATGCCCTGTGTGGCCGTCATGCCCATCTCCGTTCCCGCATATCGAGAATCGATGCTTCGTTTTAGGTTAAAATGCCATGACGAATTGTAACGCATAGCTAACTTTTATAGGTGAATTGGTTCTTCGGTAATCTTCCCATCTTCCATCGTCGCATAACCACCAACGTAGACATCGGTTGCACGACCCGTAAGCTCACAGCCGATAAATCCAGAGTTCTTGGCTTTCGATTCGAATTCCTCTTCGGTAACCATCCATTTCAAATCTGGATCGATAACCGTCAAATCGGCGCGGCTTCCCGGTTCAATCGCCACACGATCGATGCCGAGAATTCGTCGAGGATTGACGCTCATGAGCTCAACCATTCTCTCCCAGGTGATCATGCCGGTGTTAACAAGATTGCCAACTACGCAACCAACACTTGTTTCGATACCCGTCATCCCGAAGGGGGCGAGCTCGAACTCGCGCGCCTTTTCATGTGCTGCATGGGGCGCATGATCGGTGACGATGCAATCGACCGTTCCGTCGACGACTCCTGCTATGACGGCTTCCGCATCAGCCGCAGTGCGTAGCGGTGGATTCACCTTGAAGTTCGTGTTGTAGTCATCGCCGATGCACTCCTCGGTCAGGAACATGTGATGCGGCGTGACCTCACAGGTAACCTTCACGCCATCAGCTTTCCCACGTCGCACAAGATCGAGACCATGCGCCGAGGAGAGATGCTGGATGTGGATTGGGCAACCCGTAAGCGCCGAGATTTCGATGTCGCGTGCAATCTGGATTTCCTCACCAGTGGCAGGCCAACCGAGCAACCCGAGCCGCGTGGAAACGACGCCTTCGTTTATCTGGCCTTTTCCTACCAGGCTTTCATCCTGGCAATGGCTGCTCACGGCCTTCCCGAATTGTGCAGCGTAATCCATAACGCGCCGCATCATGCCCGCTGATTGGACGCCACGCCCATCATCCGTGAACATGACAGCGCCGTGTGCGACCATGTCGCCCATTTCAGAGAGCGCCTCGCCCTTCTCGCCTGCAGTGCAAGCGCCCGATACGTGTACGCGGCACTTCCCCACCGCTGCTGCTTTCGAGCGTACGTACTCGACGACGGCGCCAGTATCGATGATCGGATTGGTGTTGGGCATGCAGCAGATGTCCGTGAAGCCACCATGCGCTGCCGCACGCGTGCCGCTTTCAATATCTTCCTTGTACTCTTGGCCCGGGTCGCGCAAATGAACATGCATATCAACGAGGCCGGGCACAACCACCTTGCCACCGAGATCCCGTTCGATGCCCTTAGCCATCTCGAGATCATGTCCGACCTCGACGATCTTTCCGTCACGAATCAAAATTTCGCACACCTCGTTGATGCCCACCTGTGGGTCGATTACATGTGCGTTCTTCAATAGCAATGCCATGTGCAGCTCCGTTCAATTTCAATCAAGCTGGCTATATCTCAATGCGTTGAATGTGACCACCACTTTCAACGCGTACGGTTGCTTACGAAAGCGAATCCTCGCCGCCTCCGAGCAGCAGGTACAGAGCCGCCATGCGCACGAGCACGCCGGCATAGACCTGGTCAAGGATGACCGACCTCGTCGGATGGTCTGCCATGAACGAATCGAGCTCGACGCCACGGTTGATCGGACCCGGGTGGCAGATGATCGCATCAGGACGCATGATCTTGTCACGCTGCTCATTGAGCCCGAAGAGCATCGAATACTCGCGCAGGCTCGGGAAAGGAGCTCCCTCGAGACGCTCCTGCTGTATGCGGAGCATGTAGACCACGTCGAGGTCGGGAAGCACATCGTCGAGGCGTGCAGAAACTGCATCGGCTCCGAGGGCCTCGGGTGCCGGCGGCATGAGCGTCGCCGGTCCGATGAGGGTCACCTTCGCCCCCATCGTCTTAAGAGCAGGCACAAGCGAACCACAAACGCGGGAGTGGCTAATATCGCCGACGATGCCCACATGCAATCCGTCAATGTGGCCTTTCACCTCACGAATCGAGTACAGATCGAGCAATGCCTGCGTCGGATGCTGATGTTTGCCGTCTCCCGCATCGATAACGCTCACGCCAGAAATGTCCGCTATCCTGCGCGGCACGCCCGCATGGCGATCGCGCACAACGATCATGTCGATCTTGTACGAGCAGAGCGTTTGAACTGTATCGTCGAGGCTCTCGCCTTTCACGGTCGATGTTGACGAGCCTCCAAAATTCAACGTATCGCAGCTCAGACGCTTTTCGGCGATTTCAAACGAAGAGCGCGTGCGGGTCGAGGGTTCGTTGAACATGTTCACAACCGTGTAGCCCTTGAGCACGGGCACTTTCTTGATGCGCCGCTCGTTGATTGCCTTGAAGCGTTCGGCTGTGTCGAGTATCAGCGTCAAGTCTTCCGCCGAATATTCTCGGATGTCGATGAGATGCCTGTGGTCGAATGCCATGACTACTCACCGTCCTTCTTGGACGTGCCGAGCGGCGCCGAACCGGCTCGTTTGCCATGTTCAATTTCTAAAATCTCGACCTGAGATTTTCCGTCCGTTTCTTCAAGGAAGAGCCTGACGTTCTCTTCAGCCGATGACGGAACGTTCTTGCCGACGTAATCAGCCCGAATCGGAAGCTGACGGTGCCCACGATCGATCAATACAGCAAGTTGGACTGTTTCGGGACGACCAATATCCATGAGCGCATCGAGCGCTGCTCGGATGGTGCGGCCCGTATACAGCACATCGTCGACGAGCACGATGTCACGCCCATCGATGTCGAACATGATGTCGGTTGAAAGCACTTCGGGGGAAACGTACGTCGCGAAGTCGTCGCGGTAGAAGCTGATGTCAAGGCGCCCAAGCGGCACGCAAACTCCCTCGATTGCCTCGATCTTGTCGACGAGTCGTTTTGCCAGCAGGTCTCCACGTGTGACGATGCCCACGATGGCGATGTTTCCTGCACCTTTGTTCTTCTCGAGGATTTGATGCGCGATGCGCGTAAGCGAACGCTCGATCTCGTCGGCTTCCATGACGATTGATTTGACGTTCAATGTATCTGTCATACACTCTCCAATCTGCATCCTGGCCATCGGGTAAACCGCGATGGATCCTATTCTGCTTCGCCGTGTATGCACAGACAGACCCTGCGTATGTATCGCCTTGCCGGTCTCTCTGTACCGCCTTAAAGGACAGTTCACAGGATACCGCAAAGCATCTTGGGTATAATCAAAATCATGAACAAGACCACACGCCCGATACTTACTGTCTTGCTCGCGATTGTCGTATTCGCAATCGCTTTCTTCGCACAGCCTTCGATAAGCGGGAACAATGGCCTGACGAACAACCCGACGACCGCTTCGTCTTCCGCCTCGTCAAGCACGACTTCAGCTTCTATTTCGGCATCATCAGCCACTTCGACTTCGCAGAACCTCACCGTCAAAGAAGACGGCGTGGTGGAAGTATCCGGCGAATAACGCAAAACAAAAAAAGAACTCCGGCGTGTTCAACACGTCGGAGTTTTCTTTGGTGGCGACACCCGGATTTGAACCGGGGAATCGCGGATTTGCAGTCCGCTGCCTTACCACTTGGCTATGTCGCCATTGGAGCGGGCAACGAGGCTCGAACTCGCTACCTCCACCTTGGCAAGGT
>JAZLCO010000064.1:0-3830 GCA_045614225.1 Eggerthellaceae bacterium
ACGGGGACGTAGGCATCCTTGTCCTCCAGGAACATCAGATGGGAGACAACCGAGTACTGCCGCCCGAGCAACGTCACAGCTTTCTCGAAAAACTCCTTTGCGGCCAGATCGCCGACGTAGAACCCGTACGCCGCCCGTTCGAAATCCTCGATACCGTGAACCTTCTCGGCAAGCTTTGCGGCCAGGTCAAATCCGCCGTATCGCTTGGTGATCCAGTTTGCGTCACCATCGTCTAAGGTCAATTGCAGCTTGGACACAATCTCGCCTGAGCCGATGCGATCCTCCGCCCACTCGTCGAACGAGAGCTCCTCGCGCCATCGCTCCCACGCTCGCTCCTTGTACCCTTCCTGCGAGTCCATGAAGTCGTTGTGGACGAGGGGCTGCCCCAGAGCCGCCACGTCGAGCACCTCCCGGTACCGCGCGAGCCACTCCTCCAGGCTCTTCACCTCGACCTCCTGGTTTCGAGCATTCGCCAGGGCCCTGCGGCTGCTCGGCGCTTTCGCGGCACCCACCGACCTTACGGTCTCGTCGAGCGCCTCTTTTGCAGCCTTGATAGCATCCGCATCGAGCGCGGCAATTTCCTCACGCTCGGCAATCCACGCCTTTTTGCGCTCGGCCCTGCTCGGCACGACACCGAACTTAAACGCCAGATTGCTTGACACTTCGTCGGGATATTCCCCATGTGGATCAGCCGACATCATCATCGTCAGGAGCGGGAGGTCGTTCTCCTCGCACCATTCCACACACTCGCGGAGAACAACCTTGTCCCGAAACGCCACTTTCGGACCCCCGACGAGCACGTTCAGCTCCTCAGTATGAATATTGACACTGTCGCGTTCACCTAGTGCATAGTCGCTAGCAACGTCCAAAAACGCCGTAAGCGCTTTCTCAGCTTTGACCGAGAGCCCCTTCATTAACGCTCCTTTTTCAAACGTTTGTTAAGCTTTCGAACTCCCACCCGTCAATACTCGACTGCATTGCGCATATCTACAACCTTCCGAATGCTTTCTTCACGAGGGCAGACATGAGCTTGCGCCTTTCCTCAAGGAACTTCAGATAGTCCATCTTCTCGAAATCAATCGGTAACGCGTTGTCTTCGCATGTCTCACGATAAACCGCCTCTCCAAGTTGCTCGCGGTACTTGGGTACGTAAACCCGTGGATCTTCGTCGCTGATGTCGATGTTGTTCTGGTAGTCGATGCATACGAAGTTCGCACGCCGATTCCTGGCGTACGCATACTCGCTAGAGCCGAGGAACGCATCCGGGAACACGTGATGCTTGTCGTATGCCTTCTTCGTGCCACTGCTCGCGGGCATCAGTAACTGACCGATGGTCTCAGTGTTGAACAGCACCTTCGACCCCAAAACCACCTGTGATGCCAGGAAACCATTCCACGTCGGGCCACTCGCGCTATTCTTGTCGTACTCGTTCGGCAACGTGACCGCGAAATAATCGTCCGTCAGCCTGGCCGCTATCTCGTTGTCCACCCATGCACGGAACTGGTCATCATCCCTGAGCTCATCTATCGCGTTCAGTTCCTGCTCGAAGACCGACTCATACGAACCAGTGTACAGAGACGTCAGACTAGCCATGGAGAACCACCGCTTGGCTATGCGCTTGAGCTCAACTCCTTTTATGCCGAATCGGTACCTCGCAATCAGGTAAATCGTATATGCGAACGGAATCGTATTCTCGGAGCTGACCATGCCCTTGTTCACGTAACCCGCTTCACCGAGCGCATTGATGAACTCATGCCAATCATTGATGTCCAGAACCTTATCTAACGCTTCGTCGAATATCGCGAAGTTCCGCATCCTGATCTCGGCGCTCATCTCCTTCGTCTTGAGGTCGCGCCCGTTCAAGATAAGGCGGGCGTAACGGAGGCGCCCACGGCTGAAGCCAAGTCCTACCGTCGCCCTAATGATGTGGCTCGTCTTGATCTTGATGAGGTGATTGTACGACGTTCCCGTAGCTGGTTTGCCACTCGCCTCGCACCAGTCCTCGATCCTCTTGCGCGTCTGCGGCTCGTATACAGAGAGCAACGTCATAATGAAGTCATCCTCGTTCAGCTTCGTCCCACCGGAGTTCACGCGGATGAAAATCTGCGACATCTGCTCCTCATCCGCTTTGTTCGAAATCGAGAGTATTGGCATCACGTACGTGGTCTCGAGGTTTAGCAACTCATTCAAGCCGTCTTCCACGTCAGCCTCTTCGAAATCCGTCAGAGGCTCCAAACCTTTCTTCTCGTTCGCCTCGTTTATGCTCGCAATGAACCTCTTCCTGAACACCGTACTCTCGTTGTTCTTCTTAGCCTCGAATACCTTGCTTATATCCGGAACATACGTCGGGTCCTTCGCAACTGCGGCATCCCACGTATGAAACAGCCTCTTCATCGGGTTGTATGCAATCCTGATTGTTCTGTTTGTGAACGATTTGTCTTTAACGGGTACGCCGTACATAGCCGACACCAACGCCGTCAAGCGCTGCTGACCGTCTATGACGAGCTCCTTCGGCGCAGCGAAGTTCTTGGCGTTCAAACCTATCGAGGACTTCTTCTCTTCTTGGTCATCCGGCGCTTCCCACAAGATGCAGAAGCCAATCGGAAACCCTCTCAACATCGAGTCGAGAAGATCGCGAACATCCCTGTCCTCCCAGACGAAGGGACGCTGTAAGTCAGGAAGGCCGATACGCCCTTCCAAAACATCGCTTACGAGATTTCCAATTGGGCGGTCAACCCTTGTGAACAGCGGATCAGCCATTACCGCGCCTCCTTGCTTACTGCGTAATCAATTGTTTTTTGAAACTAATTCCAGTTCAAAAGTTTGCATAAAATGGCCTTAGCGCCACATTCCAGGCATCCTTCGCCGCATTGGAATTCTCTCTGACACAACATTTCCCACATAGCCATTCTATGAACTTGCCCATGCTCGCCATTCCCCTACACGATTAACTTCCCATTCGCTAACGCTTTCACGATGTCAAAGCGAATTCGCCTCGAATCCTTAGTAAACGCAACCGTCACCCATTTGTCCTCGACACCGACCACCTTGCCCATGCCGTATGTCGGACTCGTAACCCTTGTTCCAATAGCAAGGATTTCCGAAACGCCGTCCAGTTTTTTCGATTTACCTGGCTTGGGGTTCGCAATTGGCTGGTAATTAACATTGCCGGAAGCGTCACATTGTTTGCCCTTCTTCTTTTTCTTATTGGACTTCTTGGCTTTTCCCAAAGACCTGCCACGAGCTGCCTTCATGCGCATGCTCTCGGTATCGTACTGCTCGTTCAGCTCGAAGAACTGACAGGTCTTCCACTCGTGTTTGCCGACCCTCCACAGGCTCGCACCCGTTTTGATGCACGATGCGCCGTCAACACTGCAGTAGTCGCATTTGAAACAGTTGACCTGCCATGCGCGGTCGGTGTATTCGATTACGAAACCGTCCTTCCAGGCCATCGCTTCTGCTCCCTAATCGCGCCCAAGGGCACGCTCCGAATCCGAAGCTGATATGAACCATGCGGGCTTGCCCTTTGTCTTCTTGCCACCCTTGGCCTTGTATTTGAACTTGGCACCGCGTTTCCCGATTCCGCGCATGACGTCACCGATGGACTCGTCGCCGATAACCCAAAGGTTGCCTCCGCTGCCGCGCTTGTCGACGTACTCAAGCCCAGCAGCTTTCACCGTCGAGAGAATCCAGTCATCATCCTGTTTCTTCGATACGACAACCAACCCCTCATCAGCATCTTTCTCTTCATCGGCATCCTCGACAGTGTCGCCGGAATTGGCTGGTCTACCTGCCTCCGGAGCCACGACGCTCATATACGAGACAGCTCT
>JAZLCO010000065.1:0-16810 GCA_045614225.1 Eggerthellaceae bacterium
CCATCAACATCAAGCGGCAAGAACGGTCGAGCGCCCCATTGCGCCAGCTGAAAGACCCCTACCCGGTCAAATACACGAAGAGTGACCGCCGCGAGAAGGTCGTGCTCATCCCCAACACGTCCCATGCGTTCGGAAGGCTCATGGCTGCGACGTTCAGCAAGCAAGGCGCACGTTCCGTGCCGATACCCATCGGCCGCGAGGAGGCTATCGCATTGGGCAAGCAGTACGTGCACAACGACATCTGCTTCCCAGCGCAAATTACCATCGGCGAATGTCTGGCCGAGTTGCGCTCTGGCAAATACGATGATTGCGATGTGGCTGTTGCCACCGGCAAGTACATCGGCGACTGCAGACTGACTCACTACGGTGCGTTGCTGCGCAAGGCACTCGACGATGCTGGTTACGCACACGTTCCCATCATCACGAACGACGACGTTGACTACCATGACCTCCACCCCGGCTTCAAGATGTCGATTCCCACTGCAGCCCGCATTGCCATGGGCCTTCCCATGATCGATGCGCTCGAAGAGCTGCTGCGCAAGATGCGGCCGTACGAACTCGTGCCGGGCTCTGCCGACGAGGCTTTCGAGCGTGCACTCGATGAGGTTATATTCGGGTTCGAGCATCATGGTGCGTCCGGCGCGCAACGCGGTTTCAAGCGCGCCATCGAGATCATGCGGACGGTCGAGTACGACCGCACGAACCTGCGACCGCGCGTGCTCATCGTGGGCGAATACCTGCTGAACTTCCATCCAGGGGCGAACCACGACGTCGAAGCTTACCTGGAAGCGAACGGGTTCGAGATCATCGAAGCGAAGATGACCGACGTCATCCGCAAGACGTATTTCTATCGTGGCGCACAGATTTCGGAGTATGGCGTCAAGAAGCCCCTCACCGAAGCGGCATGGTATAAGATCGCGAACACGCTGTTCGAACACGCGCATAACGTTTGCGACCAGATAGCGAGCGCGCATCCTCTCTACGAACCGGCCACCAGGATGGGCGATCTCGTCGAAGGCTCTGACCCGATCATCCACCACACGTTCGATGCGGGCGAAGGCGTGCTCATTCCCGGCGAGATTATCCACCATGCTGACCATGGCTGCGAGGCGTTCCTGATCCTGCAGCCGTTCGGGTGCCTGCCCAACCACATCGTCGGGCGCGGCATCGTGAAGCGCCTGCGCGAGCTCTACCCCACCGCGCAGATTCTCTCGCTGGACTACGACCCCGATGTGAGCTTCGCAAACGTCGAGAACCGATTGCAGATGCTCGTTATGAACATCCGCGAGATGCGCGCTGACCCTGTTGAGGTTGTCGACATCGAGGAAGTTGCTGATACGATTACCGCCGTTGCTGAAGAAGTCGATAAGCTCGCCATCAAGATGCTCGACACATCCTCGCAAATCTTCGATGCCTCTGGACTCGCAGCAATTACAGATTCAAGTGCTGAAATTGCCGCTGAAGGCGCTACAGGTCTCGGCAATCAACAGAGCACTTCCGCACGGACAATACCTGAACTGACACCCGAGCTGTTGGTGAAAGCCCAGGCTGCCATGCGCGAAACCCTCGAACACGAGGACCATCTTGCAGCACGCGCAAAAGACACGCTAGCCGCTGCCCGCATTGCTGCCCAGCACAGTGCGAGTGACGCTGCTGAAAAGGTCACAACCTCTGCTCTCGCTGCTTACGAGATCGCCCGCGAGATGCGCACACGCACGCGCGAGGCACTTGCTGTTGCTTCGGAAATCGCGGACAAGCTTAACGAGTCGCGTGGCGATACGATTTCACATGCGCAGGAAGAGATTGCCATTCGTATCGAAGAAAGCCGTGCTTTCGTCGACAAGATACGCAAACGCGCAGGCGAAGTCGCCGAAAAGGTCAAGCGATAACTCGCTTTTCATGGAAGACGAATCGTTCCGATTTGCCGCTCAACGTCAATCGTCACGCCGCAAGCAAACGCAACCATAAACCGAGCAAGCCAGTGGCCATGAGAACGCCTACAAGAACGAGCAAAGCGCCGCACACTTTGTTGATGATATCGTAATGCGACCTTACCCATGCAAAAGCACCTTCAAGCCGGTCGATTAGCACAGCGGCAATGACGAAGGGCAGACCTAGCCCAAGCGAATAGCACAGCAGCAAAAGCACACCAGTTACCGTATGTGCAGATGAAGCAGCTAAGCTCAAAGCCGAACCGAGGAAGGCGCCGACGCACGGCGTCCACCCAATCGCAAACACCATACCGAACGCGAGCGATGACCAGAACCCTCGCGGCATCACATCTGCAGATGGCTTGAGCGTACGTTGCAATAAAGGAATGCTCAGCACACCGAGGTAGTTGAGCCCGAGGATTATCACGATAATCCCGCATATAGCGTTGAGAACGCCCTGGTATTCGAACAACAAGTGCCCAACTGTGCCAGCCAAAGCCCCTAAAAGGGTGAACACGACGGTAAATCCCACGACGAAGCCAATCGCACAGACGAGCGTGCGTCCGAGCGACGATGATCCGCCGTTCGCCCTTTCAGCCCCGCCAGCGAAGTACGCGACGTAAATGGGCAGCATCGGCAAAAGGCACGGCGACACAAACGTTATGACACCTTCAAGGAATGTGATCGCGAAGTCCACGCCAGCAACCTAAAGCAGCGAATCAAGCGCGCTTCGCAGAGTATCAGGGTCTATCGTGCCGGGAGAGACGGTCATCACTTCACCGCTTGCCGAAACGACCACGGTCGTTGGCAGCGACGTGACACGGTACAGGTATTGGGCCTCCGATTCCACATCGTAATAGGCGGGCAATTCGGCAAACCCGTTGTCTGTAAGCCAAGCAGCAGCCTTGTCGACGGTCTCGCGCTTTCCATCGGCGCAATCGACAAAGGCAAATGAGACACGACCACTGTAATCGCGGTAAATCTCGAGATAATCGGGCATTTCCTTAACGCAGTATGGACACCAAGTCGCCCAATAGTTGACAACCAGCGGCTTGCCGTCAGCTATCTCGCTAAACGTGAATTTCGCACCCGACTCGGTGTAGACGGTTGCATCGTAATCGGCGAGCATCGGTCCAGTACCCGACGGTTCGGCCCATTCAGACTTGGCCTCCGCTGACGGGCTTGAAGGAGCCTGGCTTCGCGAAGACGAAAGCGCGTTGTATGCGAAAAAACCAACAGCAATTACTACAACCAGCGCAATGATTGCCACGAGCAACCCGCGTTTTGAAGCACGCGATGATTGAGGTTTGTCTAACCTGCCCGCATCTCGAGAATCTTTCGGTTCTTCGTTTTCCATCATTCCGTGATTCTAGCGAATAACCTCGCGAGCGAAGAACCTTCCGGATTGCTCCACAAAACAATCGAGCAGGCATCGATTTGACTTTCGCGCGAGACGCCGCACAGTCGATTGGTTTGCCTCGCGATCAATGTCCCGAAACCGTTAGTCGAAATCCTCGAACGTGAAACCGGCGTTCCTCGCAGAAGACGTTTTCGCCGAATCGGTCAAACTGCGTTTCTTAATCTCGTCCCGGCACGCTTCGAAACCACGCCTGCACATCGACGCAGCAGGCGAATCGAGCCCGTCTCTGTAAAACGCACTGACCGTGAAACGGGCGTCCAGGTCGCTAATAGGAACAATCAGGAGCGAGTCTCCGAACATGGAATTGTTCATACCCGACGAGAGCGCGACGTAATCTTCGGCCTGAACCTTGAGGTATAGCATGTCGATATCGCTATAGAACTCGCGAGTAGTCGTACGCGATTGCGGTTCTTGAAGCTGCTTGGCCATCAAACGCTCGATGAACTCGCTTAATCCTGAGAACACGAAACTATCTGGTAGGAGCAGTTTGTCATTGGGCAAGTCGGCCAACCGTAAACCCGCTACACCGATTGTCCTGGCAAGTGGGTTGTCCTTGCTCATGACGATGAAGAAGCGATCGGTGTATATGTGCGTTGAGCGGTAATGGCGGGAAATCTCGGGAGAAACGTTCACGCCGATTGCAATGTCCACCGTTCCGTCCTCGATTGCTCGACGCAGCTCGTTGTATTCCATGCACGACAAGATCAATCGGAGACCTGGGTGCTTTTTGTGCATGTATCGGACGAAATATACGATGACCGGACGCGCTGCGTTACGCATATACCCAATGCGTACTACGTTAGCGTTTGTACTGCGAACATCCTCTACATGCTCGAGCGCGCTTGCACAATCGCGCAAAATCACACGCGCATCCCGATAGAACACCTCACCTTCCTCAGTGAGTTTCACGGTGCGACCACCGCGCTCGATAAGCTTTGCGCCTACAGCGTCTTCCAACGTAGCGAGATGACGGCTGATGACCGATCGGCTCACAAAGAAATGCTCAGCGGTCTGCTTGAAGTTAAGCGTTTCAGCTAAGTAGACGAATTCTTCTAGATGGGTGGTTTCCATCGACGGTCTCCTGAAAGCAGTTCCTCAACAGTTCCGAATATCGGATGCAGCAAACATCGTTCAAATCAGCATGCACAATTACATGGCTATCGAATGTTGCAATATTTGCAACGTTTTGCCATGTTGGTAACGTTCGATATACAAGCCTTTTAGCTCGTATTTCTTAAATTTTTGTCCTATTTATGTCTCCACATAGACTACATCCTACATATATCATAGCGAATAATCGCTCCCATTTCAGATTTTTCCGCTAATGTGTGAATTGTCGTTAGGCCCATGACGAAGGAGGCAACAATGCGTGACTACGGCAACATGACCATGAAGGAACTCATCGAGGACATTATCGAGCAGGCTAAGAAGCAGGGTTGCGTGACTTATCCGCTGCGCACCGAAGGCTATCATCAGGGCAGCAACCTTCTTTACACTGACCGCCTGAAGTAAATTCACTGGTCACCAGAAGAACGAATAAGGCCGCGAGCTTCGAGCTCGCGGCCTTTTCTTTTTTAAAGTCCCCTTTTATGTTGGGAAAGTAACAGTTTACTGCTTAGTTGTACGCGCCCGTCGAAATGTTGATGATCAAGCTTAGTACGATGCCGATGACAGCGCCGATGAGGGAAACTTTAGCGGTCTTCGGTTTGTTGTTCTTCCAAACGAAGAACAAGATGATGCCAACAAGCGGGAAGAAGGCGCCGAGAACACCCCAACCAATGCTACCGCTATCGACGACTGCCTGCTGCTCGGGCACTGCAAACGTCGGCTGCGCTTGCTGATACGGTTGCTGCGGCGGCTGATATTGCTGTTGGGGCTGTTGATAGGCCTGTTGCGGCTGCTGGTAAGCCTGCTGGGGCTGCTCGAATGACTGTTGTGCCGCCTGCTGATAAGGCTGCTGAGCATCAGGCTGCGGCTGGGCGTAAGCGGGCTGCTGGAAAGGCTGGGCAGCAGGCTGCTCGGACACTATCTGAGCGGGCACTTCGATTGGCTCTTGAACAGCAGCAGCTTCGACAGGCAGTGCAGCTCCACACGCCGTGCAGAACTTAGCATCATCGGGGATTTGCGCACCGCAGAAAATGCAAGTTGCCATCAAAATCATCTCCTCAATCGGTCATATTTCACATGTGAATATAATACCCGTTTTGGCGAATTTTGCGTTTAACAACCAAATGGGATTATTCCATTCTGGCAACAACGCGAAAAAACCCGGGCAGGAAACACGACGGGGTTTTGGATCAACAAAAATGCGCGGAAGAATCGGCCAATTCCTCCGCGCACCCGAAACGTAGAGAACCAACCAACTAGTGGTGGGAATTGGTCGGCTCCCACGAATCGTCGAGATCATTCAGCTATCGTCGCATCAATTTGCAACGTGCTGCAATGAAATCAGCTTGACGAGGGATGCCACCACTCATCCCATTCCTATAAAGGCTATTGATTTCATAATTCTCGTGTAGGCCCATTTTGGATAAAAATAGTGCAATTTTGTTTTGCAAAACGCCGGAACGTCTATGCGTTGCATTGCAGATCCGATACGCAATGTTGATGCACGACGTTAAACCGACGGGCTGGAATTGCGATTTGGCTGCTTTGGGGTCCTGTAGAACTTCCTAAGTTCCGCTCGGCTCGATACATGCAGCTTCTGATAAGCAGAAGTGAGCTGGTGCTTCACCGTGCTTTCTGATACGAGCAGATGCTTTGCGATTTCCTTGTTGCGCCAACCCAGTGCTGCAAGGCCACTTGTGTAACTTTCAAGCGGTGTTAGAGGCTCGGTATCGGTTGACAACCCGCATTTACGGCGCAGGCCATACCAACCCTTGCTAAACGAACTGATCAGCGCATCGGCCCGGCGCTTCTCGTCAGGTGCTGCAAGCTCCTGACGATTGATGCGAGGCAACCCAAGCAGCGCATAGTTAAGCTCGATGAGTGGCATCAGGATGCCGTACTTGTCCTTCAACGTCCAAGCCTTGTCGAAAAGCTTCCGGGCATCATCAACTTCGCCCATGAGCATCTTGGCTGCAGCCCCTACACAATACAGGTACGTCTGCGCTCCTGGATACCGAACATCAACAGTGCTCTGGTATGCAATAACCGAGCCGTACGCTTCATGGTAACGGCCTAAACGAAGAAAACGAAGAGACAGCAAGTAGCCGAAATACAACTTCAAACCGACTGGAATCTCGGCTTGTTCTTCCCTGATGTCTGGAATGTCGAATACCGAACTCATCAAAACGTTTTCGACACGCAAGGCACATACCATGCTCGCAGAGAACAGCTGTAGATCATCTCTTTGCGCCAATCCCGCACTGCATACGTCTTTCAGTACAAGAAAATCCTTGTAAGCTTGATCAGCATTACCACTCGCGACCATGATGAGCATGCGCATTACGCGACCATACATGGCAATCGGTGCTTTTGAATCTTTGATCAGTATGTTCGCCTTTTCGAGCGCAGCTTCGAGATCGCATCGATAGTAGGAAATCTCGAGTTCGGCAACTATCCAGATGCTTTCCCGATCAAGTGCACCGGCGTCCCTGAACACGCGCCAAAGAACATACGTTATGTCCCAACCTTTGACAGAATCCTTTTTGATTTTGTCAAAGGTTTCTTTTTCAATTGAAACTACGTCGGTTTCGGCCATCTTGGCCACGTGCAATTCCCCCACACGCTGCTCGTTCGTCACATTTCCTCCGATATCGAAGCCACCGTTCCTGCAAGACGACGGCACACATTTTAAGTGCCTTATTATAGAACTGTTTTGCTTTTGGGGCTGGTTCGCGAATCTCATTTGCATAACGTCGTTGCCATCTTTTGAATCCTGCACGTTATAATGTGACCGCTTGTAAATCGTTTGAACACGTTAGGGGTCGTCCATGACGCTGTTGTTCATAGCTGCTTTGCTACCTGCCATTGCCGTGATGGCGTACGTGTATAAGAAAGACAAGGCAGAGCCGGAGCCCATCGCGCTCGTCTTGCGCGTGTTCTTCTTAGGCGCTGCATCCGGTCTTGTTGCGGGCTTCGTGGAAAGCATCCTGATATCTGCGTTTGAGGCAGTTATTCCGCCTGGAATCTTGCTGCTCGGCGTCACGTATTTCATTGGCGTTGCAGCTGTTGAGGAGGCGTGCAAGTTCTTCTGCCTCAACACTGTCAAGAACAATCCAGCGTTCAACTACGTCTTCGACGCAATCGTTTATTCAGTCGCTGCCGCGCTCGGATTTGCCGCACTTGAAAATGTCTTCTACGTCATGGAGGGCGGTTTTGAAACCGCTGTTATGCGCGCCATCTTCTCCGTGCCAGGGCATGCCGCCGACGGCGTAGTGATGGGCGTGTTCTATGGCATCGCTCGCCAACACGAGCTTTACGGCCGCAAGCAGAAGGCAATGCAGTCATACGCTCTTGCCCTCCTTCTTCCCATGATCGAGCACGGTTTCTACGATGCCGCTCTTTCGACTGAAAGCGACATCATGGCTCTTGTTGCCATGGCAGTCGACCTTGCGTTCATTGCCCTTGCATTCACGCTCGTGCGTAGGAAGTCGGTCATGGATCAGCCGTTACATCCAGCCGTAGCAGCACCTCAACCGCAGCAACAGATGGCTCAGGGGCAAAATCCCTACGCACAGATGCAGCAATCTCAGCAGCACATGACACAGCCCACAGCAACGGGTTCCAATTGGTATTGCCCGTATTGCGGCACTCAGAACACAGGCAACTTCTGCATAAACTGCGGAGCTAAACGGCCGTAGAACTTGATTTATAAAAATGGCACAGGCTTCCCAGGGAACTCTGTGCCATTTCTCTAAGGTTGTCCGAAATTGTACCTATGCTTCGCGCACGCGGTCGGCGAGCCAGCTGGCCCATTCTTCCACACCTTCGCCCTTCGTGGCAGCAATCGGGAAGATGGGCGCCTTGGGATTGAGCTCCCTGACGCTGGTTTCAAACGCCTCGCGGTCAAAGTCGAACACGGGCATGGTGTCGACTTTGTTCAGGATCACTGCATCTGACACCTGGAACACGCCTGGGTACTTGAGCGGCTTGTCATCACCCTCGGGAACCGACAAGATCATGACCTTTGCGTTTTCGCCCAGATCGAAATCCGTCGGGCATACGAGGTTTCCGACGTTTTCGATGATGATCAGATCGAGGCGGTCGAGGTCGAGCACGTCTACGGCACGCTTGAGCATGGCGCTCTCGAGATGGCATGCGCCGCCGGTGTTGATCTGCACAGCCGGGATACCTTGAGCCTTTATCTTCTCGGCGTCGACGGAACTTGCGATATCACCCTCGATCACGGCGATGTTGAACTCGTCGCGCAGCGCGTCGATGGTTGCAAGGATGGTCGACGTCTTTCCGGAACCAGGGCTCGCAAGCAGGTCAACAACATAAACGTGCTTCTCTGCGAATTGTTTCCGCAAATCCGCTGCAAGCGAATCGTTTTTATCGAGTATCGGTTTGTGCAGGTCGATTTGCATTGTTAGGCTCCTTGTCCTGAAAAACAACCAAAAGGAACGCTCCCTTTTGGTTAGTCTGGGAATTCCACCTCAATTGATTCTATCGAGAGTTCGCGTCCTTGCAAGAGTTGCGTTTCGTAGCTGCCACAAGCTGGGCAAATACGGTGGAAACGGTCGTGGTCGAACTCTTCCCCGCATTCGAAGCACACGCTGCGAGGGGAAACCTTTATCACGTCGAGCTCAGCACCTTCGCACATCGTGCCCTCGGTCAACGCCTCGAACGCGAACTCGAGTGCCTCGTCGATGACCTCGGTCATGTCGCCGATGCGCAATGTGATCTTCGTCACGCGTTCAGCACCTGCATCGACAGCCGATGCCTGCACAGCGTCAAGCACGCCCGCAACGATGCTCATTTCATGCATGTGCCGATTCCCGCTCTTCCTCATGCGTTGAAAAGGAAAACCTTTTCAAGCCCTTACTTATCTGCCTTCTCGATGGCGAGGTCTTCTTCGTCATCCTCGTAGTACGTGCCCTCTTCCTGCTGCTTCTTGATGCGCTTGGCAAGCACGATGCGCGCAATCAGAAGGCTGATCTCGTAAAGCCCGACAAGCGCGGCGAACATGAGCAGCATCGTGACGGGGTTGGCGTCGGGCGTGACTGTCGCAGAAAACACCATCAGGCCAATGTAGACGAAACGCCAGCTCTCGCGGAGCTTCTTGTACGGCACGATGTTGAAGATCACCAGGTAGAAGATGAGAATCGGAAGCTCGAAAGCAATGCCGAATCCAATTTCGAACTTGATGATGACATCAACGTACGATGCAGCGTTCGGCATGACCGTACCAAGACCAGATACCTGGTCGGTCAACCATGCGAAAGCCGGATGCAAAATGATGAGGTAGCAGAAGACCGTTCCGAAGATGAACAGCGCAACGCCTGCAGCGAACGTGGGGATGAACCACTTGCGCTCGTTGGGTTTGAGTGCAGGCAGGAAGAATGCGAGCACCTGCCACAGGATAACAGGCGACGTCGCAACGACCGATGTCCAGAAGGCAATCTTGAACTTGACCGTGAACGGGTCGAATGCGTTGAGGAACTGCAAGTCGACGTTGCCATCCTCGCCCACAGGAAGAAAATCGGCAATCGGGAGCAGCAGGAACTGACCGATGGTACCCGATGCCAAATAGAAAACACAGACAGCCACGAGCAGGACGACGACGATGCGCACGAGACGCATGCGCAGCTCGCCGAGATGCTCCATCAAGGGCATGCGCGCAGGACCGATAGGCATTACTCGTCGCCTCCCTCGGTCTTGGCAGATTCCCCTGATTGGGCTGGCGCCGCTTCAGCTGTCGAAGCCGAATCTTGGGTCGCCACTTCAGCAGCCTCGGCTTTCTCGGCCTTTTCGGCCTCTTCTGCAGCCTTGGCCTCGGCGGCCTTGCGGGCAGCACGTTCACGCTCGTAGCGTGCTTTGCGTTCGGTAAAGCTCTCCTGTTTGGCGGGTGCCTCATCGGCGCCTGAAGCCGGTTTGGCATCCGAAGTTGAAGACGGTTTCGCAGAGCTGGCACTCCCCGTCTTCTTGGCGTTCTGCTTTTCTTCCTGATGCTTCGCGAGCTTGTCGAGCGCTTCGACAGGATCCTTGAACGGCTGCTCTGGGTCGTTCGGATCGAAGATGTCCGTTGACTTTATTACGCTGTTCATCTCCTCTTGCGCGCTGCGGAACCGTGCAATGGCCTTGCCAACCGTTTTCGCGACTTCGGGCAGCTTGTCAGGCCCGAAAATCAGGAAAGCGAACACCAAGATGATGAACAGCTCGAATCCACCAATGCCAAACAACGTGAAACTCCTTCAGGGCTACATGGCGCCGAGCGCGGCTAGGCCGATTGTCGGGATGCCAAGAGCCAAGACCAAGATCACGCAGACGACGATCGTGAAAATACGCTTGGTGCGATCTTTGCGAGCACGCGCTTCTTCTTCGCGCCTCTGGCGTTCCTCCGCAGCCTGGATGCGCGCTTCGCGTTGCTTCTTCGTCATTTTCTGCTTAGCCATGTGACTTCTTCCTAGTCCGTATGAATTCAAGATATGCAAATGTATATCTTAGCATCAGGAGAAATCGACTCGTGAAAGTCCATATGGTATCCGCGACTAGGCCAATGGAACCGAATCAGTACGGCTCATCAAGGTTGGCATGCGCCAACGCGTCAGCCGACAGGTCGAAGAACTTGCGTTGGTTGTAACGGTCGAGCGCGACGAGCGCAATCATGCCGGCGTTGTCACCGCAGCTTGAAAGCGGTGGCATGACGAGCTTCACACCTTGCTTGGCGCACATCTGCTCGTAAGCGTGGCGCAGAACAGGATTCGCCGCCACGCCACCGCCCAGGCAGAACGTTGGAGCATCGGTTTCGTTGAGAGCGGTCTTGGCTTTGGCCACCTGCACGTCTACAACCGCCTGCTGGAAACTCGCAGCGATGTCGGGCAAGTTCAGCTCACGTCCCGCTGCTCGCTCGTTGTTGATATACGTCACAACGGCCGTCTTGAGACCCGAAAGCGAGAACCGCAAATCGTGCGAATGCAGCATGGCACGTGGGAAAGGAATTGCATCCGGGTTGCCCTGGGCAGCGAGTTTCGAAATCGCCGGCCCGCCTGGATAACCGAGACCCAACGCTTTCGCAACCTTGTCGAACGCCTCGCCTACGGCATCGTCGATAGTCGCGCCAAGCGTGACGTAGTCGCCCCAATCGCGCATGTGAACGAGCATCGTGTTCCCACCCGAAACGAGCGACACGACAGCAGGCGGTTCGAAGTCCTCGCACCCGATCTTGTTCGCGTACAAGTGCCCCTCGAGGTGGTTTACCCCGATGAAGGGTACGTCGAGCGCCCATGCAACCCCTTTTGCATATGCGACGCCCACAACCAGTGCACCCAACAAACCTGGCGCATACGTGACCGCAACAGCATCGAGATCGGACCACCTCACACGCGACCCACCTGTCTGCGTTGCCACATCGAGAGCTTCATCGCACACGCCGCAAATCGCCTCGATATGCTTGCGGCTTGCGATCTCGGGCACGACACCGCCGAACCGCGCGTGGAAATCGATTTGCGATGCCACGACATCGGAAAGCAACTTGCCTTCGCCGTCGACGATGGCAGCAGCCGTCTCGTCACACGACGATTCAATGGCGAGGATGAGCGGGTGCTTGCCCTTAGCCTCATCAGCAACGGTCTCGTCATGATGCTGGAGCTCCATCCCGGCGACGTCATGCACGGCGACGGGAAGCGGCCCTTGCATGATCAGCGCGCCTTCGCCGTCTGAATAATAACGAGGGCGCACGCCGACGCTCTCAAGTCCGGCAGCACGGTAAAATTCCTGTGCGTTTTCGTTTGATTCACGTACCTCAAGCGAGCACGTTTCAGCACCCAAGTTGCGCGCATCTTCGGCAATGCGAGCGATGAGCTCGCGAGCTATGCCGCGCCTGCGCCATTCGGGGGCAACGGCAACTTTCAAGATCTGCAGATCTGCGTCTACCACGAGCCCGCCGGCATAACCAACCAGCTCGTCCCCTACTTCTGCAACCCACCACGTTCGGTTGCGCTGGCCAAGCTCATCGGCAACGAGCTTGTCGGACCATGCATCGGTGCCCATGGCTAGCTGTTCGAGCTGCGCCACATCAGCAGTGCGTTGCGCATCGAGCGGACGGTAGGAAACGCCCTGAGTGCCCGCCGGTGCAGCAAGCACCGCCTCGGAATGCATCGTGGCCCTCCCCTTGCCCCCATCGGGAGCGACATCCTGCACGCCGGTGCGAAGGTTCTTGGAATCGGTTTTGGAAAGGCGAATGCGCTCGTTTTCCTCAGCGTCTGATAGTCGCGTGTAAACGGGAAGCGCATAGGCAGGATTGTGGCGCACCGCATCGAACGGGTCGGCCTCGCCCGCACGCCACGTATCTTGCAGCGCGAGCAGCAGACCACGACCGGTGACGGCCCAGAACGCCTCGTCGAGGACAGTGCCGCATGGCTCTATCAACTCACGATACTTCAAAAGGCCATCGCCGACGATTTGCAACGCTGAAGCATACGACGCACCTTGCGCTAACTCTTCAGCGAATGCAGCAGCTTTTACAACACGATCCGAAGTCTGCCGATCAGCCCTTTGACCATCAAGCCTGTAGAAAACCGGATACACCTCTTTGCGCATCGCGTCAGCAACGACCAGAAGCTGGCCTTGCACACCCGCTGCCAACGCATTCCACGCAATAGCGTCAAGCGTCGAAACACCGACGAGACCCGCGCCGAGAGCCTGCGCGATGCCTTTGGCGGCAGCCATCGCGATACGGACGCCAGTGAACGAGCCAGGCCCCCGCCCGACACACACGCATGCAATTTGCGAACGCTTGATGCCAAGCCCGCCAATCATCTCGTCTATCAGGGGCACAAGCGTCGTGTTCGACGCTCGATGCGCCTGCACTTCACGGCAAGCTATCGAATCGATGGACTTTGAGCCCGCATTGAGCTGCCCAATGGCAACGGCCACAACCTCGTTGGCCGTGTCGAATGCGAGCACGAAACGCGTGTCGGGATCTAGGCTCACGTTCGTCGTTTGGCCTTCAACGTCAGACGCTTCCAAATTGGCAGCGTCTTCTGGACCGGAGTTCGATTCTCCGCGGCTTCCAGCAAGGCGCGCCGAATCACCCGTAGATAGACAACCACCCTTGTCTCCACCCGAAGCGCTGTTCCCACGCAATGCCATGAGGTTCTCGAGCAATTCCTCGCCACGCTTCCCATGTGCGAAAGCACTGATAGCACGCTCGTCTTCACCAGTCTTCGCGATACCAAGCGCAAGGTATTCATCATATGCAGTCGGAAACTTCTCGGCCCACTCGATTACGCATACGCCGTCAGACTCCAGATATTCCCTCAGCGCGATGTCCTCGAGCTGTTCTGAGGCTTCGAGGCGGTACAAGTCGAAATGGTGCAGCGGCAAACGACCCGAACCATAGGTGAGCACGATGTTGAACGTGGGGCTGATGACCGCCTCGCTCGCACCGAGACCTGCTGCAAGCCCTTGCGTGAACTGAGTCTTGCCAGCACCGAGATCACCTGAGAGCAGGATGACATCGCCCGGTTGCAGAACTGCAGCCAGCTTTCCCGCCAGGTCTTTTGTTTCCTCGACGGACGAAACCGCCGCAATGAGTATCCGTTCGTTTTCCATGCGTCCATCTTAGCGCAAAAGGGCAAGCGCGCTGGGATACACCAGAATGTGTGGAAAAGGGGCTAGTCCTCTTCGATGCATGTCCTCATTTACTGCATGCACGCAGAATCGTAGATGAGCCGCAAACCCTCGAGCGTGAGTTCGGAATTCGTATCCGTGATGGTCTCGGAGAACTCGGCAACGCGGCCGGCCAATCCGCCGGTTGCGACTACGGGCGCTTCGTAACCAAGTTGTGCGAAGATGCGCTTCACGATGCCGTCGACACGCGCGGCCTCGCCGTAAACGATGCCTGCTTGAATTGCTTCGGTAGTGGTGCGGCCGATGGCGGTGTGAGGGTCGACAAGCTCGGTTGCAGCAAGCTTCGTGGCATGAGCGAACAGCGCAGCAGCAGACGTCTCCATACCAGGAGCGATGACGCCTCCGACAAAACGCCCTTCGTCGTCGATGACCTCCATGTTAGTTGCCGTGCCGAAATCGACGACCACGACGGGCGCGCCGTAGATTGCGCGTGCTGCGACGGCGTCGGCAACACGGTCGGCGCCAATCTCTGACGGATTGTCATATGTTGTCTTGAACAGGTCTCCTGCCACCTCTGCATTGCAGATGAGCGGCGTCTTGCCAACCAGGTGTTCGAGAGCGGCCACCCACCCCGTCGTCAGCGCGGGCACGACCGACGCGAGGACAGACCCCTCAAGGTCGTCAATCGCCAGATTCTCGGACTCGAGCAAAGGGCGCGCCTTCAGGCGAAGCTCGTCAGCCGTTTCCTTCTTGTTCGTGGCAATGCGCCACATATGCTTGAGATCTTTCCCGTCGTATACGCCCAGAACCGTCTGCGTATTCCCCACATCGATGGCAAGTAACATGATGGTGACAAGACCTTTCTCATATGTTAAACAGCCGCGCCTTTCAGCGCATTTTCAGCTCTGAAACGGTATTATATCAACCAAGAAACAAGACGGGTAATTCGCCAGCAGAAGGAGAAAAACATGGCTGACGCTCCCAAGCGCATTCTCGTCGTCGACGACGAGAGCTCGATCACTGAATTTGTTGGATACGCCCTCAGAAAAGAGGGGTACGAAGTCGACGTGTTCGACAATGGCGAAGACGCGCTGAACGCTGCGCGCAAGAAGAACTACGACCTGTTCGTTCTCGACATCATGCTTCCCGGCATGGACGGCTACGAGCTGTGCAGGCGCCTGCGCTCGATCACTTCGGCCCCGGTGCTGTTCTTGTCCGCACGCGACACCGAGCTCGACAAGGTTGTCGGTCTCGAGATCGGCGGCGACGACTACCTGGCCAAGCCCTTCGGCGTGCGCGAGCTCATCGCACGCGTCCATGCGTTGCTGCGCCGCGGTAGCGGTGGCGATTTCGCTGCCGCCTCGAAAGCCATCACAGTCAGCGGCATCACGCTGGACGAGGACGCACACACCGCCAAGGGCGACAACGGGCCGCTCGACCTTACTCCACGTGAGTTCGAGCTGCTTGCCAGCCTGATGAAGAACGCCGGCAAGGTCGTCTCGCGCGAGGACCTGCTTCGCGAGGCATGGGGTTGGGAATACCTCACCGAGACGAAGACGGTCGACACGCACATCAAGCGCCTGCGCGACAAGATTGAGCAGGCAGGGTACGATCCGGGTCTCGTCGAAACGGTGCGTGGCTACGGCTATAGGTTCCGCCAATAAAGCGCCTGCAAACATATTTCGCGTTCCTCGCCACGCTGCTCACGCTGCTGGCGATAGCGCTTGTACTGTTCGTATGCACCTTGTTGTTCGGCTTGCCATGGCAGGTCTTCTTGCTTATGGTTCCTGCAACGTTTTTGACGTTCGCACTAAGCCTGATCATCGGGTACTTCCTCGCCGAACCGCTCAGGCTGCTCGTACGCAAGATCAAAGCCTACCGCGCGGGCGCAAAGGTCGAGTTCGTGTCCGATGGCAAACTCTACGAAGCTGACGAGATATCGGAATCGATGGATGCGCTCGTTCGCAAGCTGGAATCGCAGCAAGCTGATCTCATCCGCGAGAACCGCCGCCAAAGCGAATTCGTAAGCGATGTTGCCCATGAATTGCGCACGCCTTTGACTGCCATCCGCGGCAACGCCGAAATCCTAGCCGACCCCGATTTGCCACCCGAGATGCAGAAGAAGTTCGGAGCGATCATCATCTCGGAATCCGAACGTCTCTCCCGCCTGGTGAACGACTTGCTGACACTCCAGCGCATCGAATACGACAGCACACCGCGCGATTTCGCACGCGTTAACCTGCGCACGGTAGCGCAAGAAGTCGTCGACACATTGCATCCGATCATCACTGACCGCGAAGCTCATATCGAAATCGTCGGTGAAGCACCTGATGTGCTCGGAAACGCCGATCGATTGAAAGAGGCGCTCACGAACCTCGTGGAAAACGCCACCCGATTCATAGAGCCTGGTGGCCATATCGTCATCGAACTTTTCGGCTTGCATGGAAACTCGGTTATCCAGGTGAAAGACGACGGCACAGGTTTTGGCGACATCGACCCGAACCTTCTGTTCGGCCGCTTCTACCGCGCCGACACCTCGCGCGCCCGCAACACGGGCGGCACCGGCTTGGGTCTTGCCATCGTGAAATCCATCGTCGAGGCGCATGACGGCACTGTCGAAGCGCTTAACCGCCCCGAAGGCGGCGCCTGCTTCATCATCGCAATTCCTTCAATCGATTAGCGTGACAAAGGGGACAGGCCAAATGTCTCGTATGTTTTTGGT
>JAZLCO010000066.1:0-3939 GCA_045614225.1 Eggerthellaceae bacterium
CGACTCATTGTGCACAATGAGTCAGGGGCCAGGCCCCCGACTCACTCGAACTCACTTACCCGCTTTGCACCTTACAGCGCACCCTTCGTGGACGGAAGCGCATCGGCAGCGCGTGGGTCGGGCTCGACCGCCTCGCGCAGCGCGCGGGCAACAGCCTTGAACGTAGCCTCGATGATGTGGTGCACATTCTCGCCCGCGAGCCCCTGCACATGCAGCGTGATACCGGCATTCGTGGCGAAGGCAATGAAGAACTCCTTCGCAAGCGTTGAATCAAACATGCCAAGCAGCGCATACGGCACGTCGATATCCCAGTACAGCGCGCCGCGCCCCGAGATATCGATGGCCGCCAGCACGAGCGTCTCGTCCATGGGCAGTGCAATCGAACCGAAGCGGCGGATGCCACGCTTGTCGCCAAGCGCCTCGGCCACAGCTTTGCCCAGCACGATGCCCACGTCCTCGACCGTGTGGTGCCCGTCGACGTTCAAGTCGCCCTTGGCGTTGACCGTCAGATTGAACAGGCCATGACGCCCGAATGCCTCGAGCATGTGGTCGAAGAACCCGATGCCCGTGTCAATCGTGGTGGCGCCGTCGCCATCGAGGTCAATCGACAGCGTGATGTCGGTTTCCTTCGTCGTGCGCGTGATGGTTGCCTCGCGTGCCATGTGCCTTCCCTTCCTATGATCGTAACCAAAAAGGGACTGTCCCTTTTTGGTTAGCTCGCATAAGGAAACAACCCCTCATGCGCAGCTTCTTGTTACGAAAACTACCGTACCACAACCTGCTTTAACGCATCGAGGAAGCGGGTGTTTTCCGCCTCGGTGCCGATCGAGACGCGCAGGCAGTTCTCCAACCCTGCCGAGCGCGAGAAATCGCGCACGAGCACGCCCGCATCGAAGAGGCTCTGCCAAACTTGGCCGGCGTCGATCTCCGAATCGAAGCGGAAGAGCACGTAGTTGGCCTGGGAATCGAATGCCGTAACTTGTGGCAGCGTGTTCAGCTCGTCGATGACGCGGGCACGTTGCTCGATGACGGCGTCGATGCCCGGCTCGAACTTGGCGCGGTTCTCATAGATCACGCGGCCGATCGCCTGCGAGACCGAGTCGACCGAATACGGCTGGCGCACCTTCTTGAACTCGCGCAGCGCGGCTTCGCTCCCGAGCAGGTAGCCCAGGCGAACGCCGGCCATCGAGAACGCCTTCGAGAACGTGCGGAGGATGACCAGGTTCTCGAACTGCTCGAGCAAGGGCCGCGCGGTGTAGCGCGAGAACTCGAAATAGGCTTCGTCGACCATGACGAGCGTGTCGGACGCCTCGAGCATGCGCTTGACGAATGCGCCGGTCACCGTATCGCCCGTGGGGTTGTTGGGGCTCGTGACGATCGTGTAGTCGATGTCGCCTTGCGACAGGCGCTCGACGACCGCATCTTCGTCGACCGTGAAATCGGAACGGCGTGGCACGTTGACGATGCTCGTGTTCGTGAGCTGCGCGTTGTTGACGTAGACGCTGAACGTGGGCGGCATGTTGAGGAACGTGCGGCCGGGGCCACCGAACGCGAGTGCCATGTCGAACAGCAGCTCGTCGCCGCCGTTGCCCATGAGAACCTGGTTGCGTTCGAGGCCGTTCGCATCGGCGATCATGTCGCGCAGCTGGTTGGCCAAAGGATCGGGGTACCGGTTGAACGGGACCTTGCGAATAGCGCGCTCGACCTCGCGGCGAATCTCGAACGGCACGTCGAGCGGGTTCTCGTTCGCCGAGATCATGACATCAGCCGGGATGTATTTCGGGTCGTACGGCTCGATGCTCGCAAGTTGCGGCGCTGCGGGTCGTAAGCGGTTCATGATCGGTTGTTCCTTCCTTCATGCGTTTAAGGGGCAGACCCCCTTATCGCAGCTAATTGTTCAGCATTTGTTGGCGCAATTCGACGCTGCGCGCATGCGCCCACAAGCCCTCGTGGTGCGCGATCCTGATGATCGAGTCGGCATCGTCGGCCAGCGCGGTTGGCGAATACTGGATGATGGACGACTTCTTGATGAACTCCTCGGTCGAAAGCGGGCTCGAGAAGCGGGCCGTGCCACCTGTCGGCAGCGTGTGGTTCGGACCTGCGACGTAGTCGCCGACGGCCTCGGGCGTCCACTCGCCCAGGAAGATGGCACCCGCATGGCGGATGGCGCCGAGCGAGTCCATCGGATTGGCGATGTGCAGTTCGAGGTGCTCGGGCGCGATCACATTGACGGCGCCGATTGCCTGCGCGAGGTCCTCACACACGACGATGAGACCTTCGTTGTCGAGCGAGGTCATCGTGATATCGGCGCGGATCGACTCCTTCACGTGCTCAGCGACGGCCGCCTCGACAGCGTCGGCATACTCGGCCGAGAACGTGACCAGGTAGCACGTGGCCAGCGGGTCATGCTCGGCCTGTGCCATAAGGTCGATGGCCACGAGGCGCGGGTCGGCCGTTTCGTCAGCCACGACGCACACCTCGGAGGGGCCAGCGATCATGTCGATACCCACGTCTCCGCTGACGATTTTCTTGGCTGCTGCGACGAACGCGTTGCCCGGGCCAGTGATCTTGTCGACGGGCGCAATCTGCTCGGTGCCGTACGCGAGTGCGGCGATGGCTTGCGCGCCACCGACCGAGTAGATCTCGGTGACACCTGCGAGCTCGCACGCCTTCAGGATGGCGGAATCGAGCGAGCCGTCCTTGGTGGGCGGGTTGACGACGACGATGCGGCGCACGCCAGCGACGCTCGCGGGAATCGCGTTCATGAGCAGCGTGGACGGATACAGCGCACGACCGCCAGGCACGTAGATGCCCACCGAGTCGAGCGGTGTGACCTTCGCGCCGATGATGGCCCCGTTCTCGCGTGTAGCGAACCAGCTCTGCTCGAGCTGACGCTCGTGGTACTCGCGGATCTGCGCAGCAGCATGCTCGAGCGCCTCTGCAAGCACCGGATTGCACTGGGCGACGGCTTCGTCGATGGCCTCTTGCGGTACGCGGAAGTTCTCGACTTCGACACCGTCGAACTTGGCCGTCAACTCGCGCAAGCACTCATCGCCGCGCTGCCGCACATCCTCGACGATCTCGGTCGCAATCTGCAAAGCTTTCGCATTAAACGCGCTCTTGCGCTGCAGGTGCGTATTGTCGAATACCTCGCCTGGTTTAAGTATGACTCTGCGCATGTGGATCCTTTCGTGTGATACTGCTCAGCAATTGCCGATTGGGATGAGGGGTGAAGCCGCTTGCGAAGCACTATCTATCAAGTACATAGATTAGCTGAGTTGCTGTAGGCAAACCCCTCATCCCATTCGGCAATTGCGGTGAACACGTTCTTACTTCCCCTCGCCGCCGGCTGTTACCTTCAAGGCGCGGTTCTCAGAATAGGCGGATAGTTTCTTGGCCAGGTCGAGCACGCGGGCATCGGTGCGGAACGAAGCCGTGTTCGCGAAGAAGCGCGCGGTGGAATCGAGCACTTCGTCGGTGATGACCAGGTTGTTTTCCTTCAGCGTCGTGCCAGTGGCCGTGATGTCGACAATGCATTCGGACATACCGGTCAGCGGCCCGAGCTCGATGTTACCATGCAGCTGCACGATCTCGACCTGAGTGCCGCGGTGCGCGAAGTGCGCACGCGCGATGCGCGGATACTTCGTGGCCACGCGAATCGAACCAAGCTGACGGTAGTGCTCGGCTGTACGCTCTTCTGCACCTGCCGGCTCAGCCACAATGAAGCGGCATGACCCGAAACGCAAGTCGACAAGTTCGACCACGTCAGCAATCGATTCGAGCAATGAGTCCTCGCCACAGATGCCGCAATCGGCCGCACCCGACTCGACGAAGATGGGCGCGTCGGAGGGGCGCACGATGATGTAGTCGACGCCTGGATTGCTGATGATGAGCGAGCGGCCGGGGTTGGCCAAACCCGTCACGTCAAGACCAGCAGAT
>JAZLCO010000067.1:0-15238 GCA_045614225.1 Eggerthellaceae bacterium
CTCGGGGCTCGGCGACCTGAACAATCACCATGCTAGAGGGGAAGGGCCCTTTTGCAAAGCAGGAGTGTCTCCCACCCGCACAGCGGGTGGTTCTTTGTGCCGCGCTGCGCGCGGCACTGGGTTGGTGACCCATGAAAAGAAGGGGTCAGCTTCAAAAGCTGACCCCTTTGTTCATCATCTTTCGGAATCTTAGAACTGTGGTATCCAGGATGAAATCCATGCTTGCGTGCTGGGATTATCAATCTTCTGGTATTCGATCTCATGAGACATCGCACCGTTCGTATATACGGTGGAAATGTTGCCGTTCTCGTCGCATTCGTACGTCATTTCGTTTTCGTGCACTTCGCCGGTGTTTGTCATGGTAGTCGTGCGCTTCGAGCTCACGGCACGACCTTGGTCATCGAGAGTCCACACATAATCGATAGTCTGAGGATACTCGCCACCTTTTGTAACCTGATGGGATGGGCGACCATTTTCATCGTACTCAACGATGACATCTCTGCCATCGTTATACACAATATGCTGGCTCTTCAGCTTGCCATCGGCATAATACGTAAACTCTGCCGTAGATCCAGCGCTGGAAGCGTTCTTCACTGCATGGCCACCTTCGACTGTCCATTCCGTGGTGCTCGATGTGCCGTCGGGTTGAACAGTTGCACCTGCATATCCGTTCTCATCGTAGTCAGAATAAATATACGTGTTGGTTTGACTCTCCTTCGTGTTCGGATTGATGTTTGTCACAGTCCACTGAGTTCGATTTCCGTGTTCGTCATACTCGTAGTCCCACGAGCCAGCTTCCCAGGTTTCCGTGACTGCATCATTCTCATCCATCATATAGCTATACATGGTCACATGCTTGATGACATAAATCGGATCGTATGCAGCCGCGCTTGAGCCGCTGGATGCAGCGCTGCCGCTGCCGCTTCCACCGCCACATGCTGTCAAGCACAAAGCCGCAAAAGCCGCTACAAAAGCTATGCCAATTATCTTGCCCAACTTCTTCATGGTATTCCCCTCCCTTGGTTTGTGAACCTTCTGTCAGTGTACCAATCATTGGGCAAACTCGGCTTCAAAAGGATTCATCGGTTTTGACGGTATGGGTATCTCTTCTCAGATAGGCCTGTCACGACCGGGCTCGTTCGACACGAGCACAGGACCATCGGATGTGATAGCAACAGTCTTTTCGAAATGCGCAGCGGGCTTGCCATCCTGCGTCACTACGAGCCATCCATCGCGCATGACGTGCGTGCGATGCGTTCCCATGGTGATCATCGGCTCGATGGCAAGCACCATGCCCGCCTCGAGCTTGAGGCCCGTGTGTTTCAGCCCGAAATTGGGAACGGCAGGATCTTCATGCATGTTTCGCCCAATGCCATGCCCAGTGTAATCGCGCACGACTCCAAAGCCCGCCTTGCGTGCAACCGACTGCACCGCATGGCCGATATCGCCCAGACGATTGCCTGGGCGCGCAGCAGAAATACCTGCCCACATGCACTTCTCGGTCACGTCGAGCAATCGTTTGACATCAGGAGCCAACCTACCAACTGCGAAGGTCCAAGCGTTATCACCCGCCCATCCGTTAACAGTGGCACCAGTGTCGATTGATATGATGTCGCCTTCTTTCAAACGCACCTTGCTCGAAGGAATGCCATGCACGATCTGCTCGTTGATGGATGCGCAAATGCTTCCAGGAAAGCCGCCGTATCCTTTGAACGTGGGAATGCCACCATTGCTTCGGATGTAGTCTTCAGCGAACTCGTCGAGCTCGAGCGTCGTCACGCCCGGTACGCACCTCTTCCCCACCTCACGCAGCACGGCCGCCGACAGACGACCTGCTTCTTTCATCTCTTCAATCTCTGCAAGCGTTTTCTTGATGACTGCCATGTTCTCCCCCAAGGACCCGAGAATGCATAATCGTACCTGGTTGAATTATGCGCATGCATAATTGTACCTGGACGAATTATGCAGACGCATATTTCAACCTGGTTGTTTTATGCAGCAGGCTGCGCTATGCATATTTCAACCTGGTTGAAATATGCATTCAGTTCTTGCAACAAAAAAGGGGAATCGAATGATTCCCCTTTTCGTAAGCTCGATCGGCTTGATTTATTCGACAACAGCCCTCTTGTCATAGTCGCGGTTGACCGACGGGTCAACGGTGATGGACGGGCTCATCGTGGAAGCGATGTTGATCGACTTGACGTAACGGCCCTTTGCGGAAGACGGCTTCATGCGCAGAACCTCGTCGTAGACAGCGCCATAGTTCTGAGCGAGCTGCTCAGCGGTGAAGCTAGTCTTGCCGAGGATGACATGAGCGATGCCGTAACGGTCGGCGCGATACTCGACGCGGCCGCCCTTGAGCTCGTTGATGGCCTTGGCAACGTCGGGGGTGACGGTGCCCAGCTTGGGGTTGGGCATGAGGCCGCGGGGGCCGAGGATCTTGCCCAAACGACCGACCTTGCTCATCTGGTCGGGCGTGGCAACAGCAGCGTCGAAGTCCATCTTGCCAGCCTGGATGTCGGCAACGAGGTCGTCGGAACCGACGATGTCAGCGCCAGCTTCTTCAGCGGCACGAGCAGCTTCGCCCTCAGCGAACACTGCAACGCGAACCGTCTTGCCCGAGCCGTTCGGCAGGCTGACGGTGCCGCGCAGCTGCTGATCAGCCTTGCGGGTGTCGATGCCGAGGCGGAAGTGAACTTCCACGGACTCGTCGAACTTGGCCGAAGCGATTTCCTTCAGCAGCTCAAACGCCTCGAGCGGCGCATACTGCTCTTCGGTGATCTTTTCGGCAGCTGCCTTGTAACCCTTAGATTTCTTAGCCATTTTTCTTCTCCTTCGTGGTGGCTAACGAACGTTTCGAAGAACGCTCTCCCAACTATCAATCAACGCGCCTTGGGCGGCGCGCAGATTCCGAATTACTGACCCAGCGCCTTGAGCTGCTCAGCAAGCTTGCGGCTCGGGACGTACTTCTTCTTCATCTCGCGACCCTCGATGCGAACGCCCATCGAACGAGCGGTGCCGGCGATGATCTCCATCGCAGCCTCGATCGTGTTGGCGTTCAGGTCGGGCATCTTGGTCTCGGCGATCTCGCGGAGCTGGTCCTCGGTCAGGGTGCCGACGAAGCGCAGCTGCGGGATGCCAGAGCCGCTCTCGATGCCGAGCTTTTCCTTGATCAGCACGGCCGCGGGCGGAGTCTTGCAGATGAACGTGAACGACTTGTCCTCGTAAACGGTGATCTCAACAGGAATGATCGTGCCGGACTGCTCCTGCGTCTGAGCGTTGAACGCCTGGCAGAACTGCATGATGTTGACGCCCTGGGCGCCAAGAGCAGGACCTACCGGAGGAGCCGGGTTGGCGGCGCCGGCCGGAATCTGAAGCTTAATGAAACCGGTAACCTTTTTCTTGGGGGCCATATCATTATCCTTTCGGTTATTAATTCAACTCTATCTATCAAGCGTTTGTTCGTGAGAAGCCCCGGTCCACGCGGGCACGAACGCGCTGATATACGCTTCCTAAACTTTTGCCACCTGATCGAACGAAAGCTCGACGGGGGTTTCGCGGCCGAAAATTGACACCATGACGCGCACCTTGCCAGCCTCGGGCATGACCTCAGCGACCGTGCCGTCGAAATCGACGAACGGACCCGAAACGACCTTGACCGTCTGGCCAACCTCGATGCTCGTGGAGGTCTTCTTCGGAGCGCCCTGGCGCGGCTTGCCCACGCCCATGATCTTGTTGAACTCATCGCGGGTCAGCGGCTCGGGATTTCCCTGGCTGCCAACAAAGCCAGTGACACCAGGCGTGTTGCGCACAGCAGCCCAGCTCTGCGGATCGAGCTCCATGCGAACGAGCACGTAGCCGGGAAGAACCTTCTTCTCGGACTCGACGCGCTTGCCGCCTTCCTTGATTTCAGTAACCGTCTCGGTCGGGATCTCGATCCGGAAGATCTTGTTTTCCAGACCCATCGACTCGATGCGCTGCTGGAGATTCTTCTTGACCTTGTTCTCGTAGCCCGAGTAGGTATGCAGGACGTACCACTTCTTAGCCATGGATTACGCTCCCAGGCCAGACAGGGCAACGAGGCCCGGCGTGATGATAAGGTTGTCGAGAATGGCGACGTACACGCCGAAGAAGATCAGCGCACCAACGACGACGCCGCTCCAGCGGATGACGTCCTGACGAGAAGGCCACGTGACCCTCTTCATCTCGGCGCGGACATCCCTGAGGAACTGGAAGCGCACCTTCTTGGGCTTCTTCTCTTCCTTGACAGCAGGCGTCTTCGTCTCAGCCTTGTCGGCCTTGGACTTGAAGAGGCCACCCTTCTTCTCTTCGGCACCCTCGGAGGTCTCGGGCGCCCTCTCAGCAGCGATTGCGTCGCGCTCTTCGCGGTCGCGACGGTTTGCCTTGGCGGCAGTTGCCTTAGCTCTCTGCGTTTTTGACTTGTGGGCCATAATTGATCCCGTTCTTGTGTCGAAACTTCACTGCTTATAACGCTAAACAAGCAGCCTGTCTTCAAGTTGCTTTTTCAAGCAATCTGAACGCAAGCTGCTCGGATTAACAAGCTGGCAGGCCAGGAGGGACTCGAACCCCCAACATGCGGTTTTGGAGACCGCCGCTCTACCAATTGGAGCTACTGGCCTATACGCTTGTTCTTCCCTATGTTATCGAGTTTCGCGATGAAGAGTGTGATGACCACACCACTTGCAATATTTCTTCATCTCGAGACGATCGGGGTTATTCTGCTTGTTCTTTTTGGTCGTGTAATTGCGACGCTTGCAATCAGTGCACGCCAAAGTGACCAACGTACGCATTAAGAAACTCCTTGCGCTATTCCGGGTAAGGGCAACATTAAAGGACACATGAATTCATGAACGGAGCCCGCTTTTGAGCGGGCTCCGTCTTTAGTGCTTCGAGAAGATCGTTTACTTGTAGATCTTCGTGACGCGGCCGGAGCCGACCGTACGACCACCCTCGCGGATAGCCAGGCGCAGGCCCTCTTCCATGGCGATCGGGTGAATGAGCTCTGCGTGAATCAGAACGTTGTCGCCAGGCATGACCATCTCGGTGCCCTCGGGCAGGTGAGCAACGCCCGTGACGTCCGTGGTGCGGAAGTAGAACTGCGGACGATAGCCGTCAAAGAACGGGGTGTGGCGGCCGCCCTCTTCCTTGGTCAGGATGTAGATCTGAGCGTCGAACTCGGTGTGCGGGGTAACGGAACCCGGCTTGCAGAGAACCTGACCGCGCTCAATCTCGTCGCGCTTGATGCCGCGAAGCAGGCAGCCGATGTTGTCGCCGGCCTGAGCCTCGTCGAGCAGCTTGCGGAACATCTCGATGCCGGTGCAGACCGTGGACTGGGTCTCACGGATGCCGACAATCTCCAGCGGGTCGTTGAGGTGAAGAACGCCACGCTCGACACGGCCAGTAGCAACGGTGCCGCGGCCGGTGATGGTCATGGTGTCCTCGACAGCCATCAGGAACGGCTTGTCGGTGTCACGCTCGGGAGTCGGGATGTACTCGTCGACGGCGTCGAGGAGCTCCCAGATGCCGGCCTGCCACTCAGCGTCGCCCTCGAGGGCCTTCAGCGCAGAACCGCGAATGATCGGGGTGTCGTCGCCGGGGAACTCGTACTTGTCGAGGAGCTCGCGGGTCTCCATCTCGACGAGGTCGATGAGCTCTTCGTCGTCAACCATGTCGCACTTGTTCAGGAAAACAACGATGTAGGGAACGCCAACCTGACGGGCGAGCAGGATGTGCTCGCGAGTCTGACCCATCGGGCCGTCGGTAGCGGCGATGACGAGGATAGCACCGTCCATCTGAGCAGCACCCGTAATCATGTTCTTGACGTAGTCAGCATGGCCGGGGCAGTCAACGTGAGCGTAGTGACGGGCATCGGTCTGATACTCGATGTGAGCGATGGAGATCGTGATGCCGCGCTCGCGCTCCTCGGGAGCCTTGTCGATGTCTTCGAAGGCCGTGAAGTCGGCGGTTGCGGTGCCGTGAGAGCCGTCGTTCTCGGAGAGAACCTTGGAGATGGCCGCGGTCAGCGTGGTCTTGCCATGGTCGACGTGGCCGATGGTGCCGATGTTTACATGCGGCTTAGAGCGATCGAACTTTTCCTTGGACATGGAAAATCACCCTTCCTCTAGAATTAAACGCTTATATAAAAGTAGCACCCTCGGAGAGGATGCTTGAAGGCATGGTAGCGGTGACTGGATTCGAACCAGTGACGCCACGGGTATGAACCGTGTGCTCTAACCAACTGAGCTACACCGCCAAAAAAATACCCCCCAAAGGGGTACAGGGAACTCGTGGAGCCCGCGACCGGACTTGAACCGGTGACCTCATCGTTACCAACGATGTGCTCTACCGACTGAGCTACACGGGCGAGAAAAATGGTGGGCGCGCTAGGATTCGAACCTAGGTAGGCATAGCCAACGGGTTTACAGCCCGTCCCCTTTAACCACTCGGGCACACGCCCATTTTGGCTCGCTCTTCATTCATGTGTACTTTTCAAGCTGCCTGCTCGCAAACGTTTTCGCGCTTGTGAGCGAAAGAATAATACGCTAGGTTTTCGAGCCTGTCAACCATTTACACGCCCCCGGGCGTGTCTTCATGAATACTACGTTTTCCCAGTTCAACGCTTTGATGTTTTTTGTTGAGTCCCTCGAATCACCACATGTTCACCCATCATGCCGGCGTTTCACCATCACATCGCCAAAACTCGCGCAAAACTATGCTCGAAAGTGTACCTCTCTCGCCCCATCAAAACGAAACGGCTGCGGAAAACCCCGCAGCCGTTCTATGAAACCCAGGTTTGACTTCGAAATTTCGGCAGCTTACATACCGCACAGGAGCGATTCGACGTAAGCGAGCTTCACGCAGCAGCAGAAAACATCGAGCGCCTCGTCCAGCTCCTCGATCGGCGGCAGCGACGGAGCAATGCGGATGTTGCTGTCGCGAGGATCCTCGCCATCAGGCCACGTCGAGCCTGCGGACGTGAGCACCACGCCAGCTTGCTTGGCAAGCTGCACGATACGCTTCGCTGTGCCGTAAGGGGCGTCGAACGAAACGAAGTAACCGCCGCGCGGCTTCGACCACGAGCACGCACCCAGCTCACCCAGGTTCTCGGAGAGCTTCTGCTCGACGAGTTCGAACTTCGGGCGCAATACCTCGGCATGCTTGGACATATGTTCCGCAATGCCTTCTGCGTCCTTAAGAAAACGAGCATGGCGCAGCTGGTTGATCTTGTCGCCGCCGATCGTGGCAATCGACATGCGCTCTTTGAACTCGGCTACGTTGTCGGGGCTCGATGCCATGGCCGCAATGCCAGCACCTGCAACCGTGACCTTGCTCGTCGATGCAAACTTGATGTAGCGGTTCGGGTTACCGGACGCCTTGCACTCCCCCGCGATGTCGAGCAGGTGATCCTGCTTTTCGGGCTCATCGTAGAGATGGTGCACCGCATAGGCGTTGTCCCAGAAGATGCGGAAATCGTGGGCCGCGCAGCGCAAGTGCCCAAGCCTGTGCACAACTTCGTCGGAGTACGTGACGCCACCGGGGTTCGAATACTTCGGCACGCACCAGATACCCTTGACGCGCGAGTCGGATGCAGCGATGTGCTCGACTTCGTCCATGTCGGGACCATCCTCGTTCATGGGAACGGGAATGTTGGTGAACCCGAACGATTTGGTGATTGCAAAATGGCGGTCGTAGCCTGGCACGGGGCAGATCCATTTGATGTCGTCGTATTTGTACCACGGCTTGGATCCGCGGGCGCCGAAGTCATACAGACGGGCAACCGCGTTGTACATGAGCGTGAGGCTCGAGTTGCCGCCGACGATGACGTTTTCCGGCTCGTCGTCGAGAAGCACCGCCATAAGGCGACGCGCTTCGATGATGCCCTCGAGACCACCGTAGTTGCGGCAATCAGTGCCTTCCTCCGAGATAAAGTCGCTCGAGGAACGGAACAAGGTGAGCATGCCTTCGGACAAATCGAGCTGCTCGCTCGACGGTTTACCGCGAGCCATGTTCAGTTTCAGGTCGCGCAGCTTGAATTGCGCGAACTCATCCTCAAGCTGAACCTTCAGCTCGGTGAGCTCGGGTACGCTCATATCGATGTAGGCCATAACTTCTCCTAACGTGAATGCGGAAGCCCCATTATACGCCACGGACAACCGACTCTATTTCATCTGCGTTTCCAATTTGACCAAAAAGGGACAGTCGCTTTTTGGCAGCAAAGCTTAAGAAAAGGGCAGCTCCATTCGTGTGGAGCTGCCCTTCGTTCGCTTTACCAGCTGGTTTGAGCGTTACTGCAGCGGTATTTCGCCTTCAAGAACGGCGTCGAGGCTGCGCTCGGGTGTTGTGTCATCCATGTAATGATCGAACTCGTCAAGCACGGCCTGCTCGGGCTCCTTGGTGAGCAGCGACACAACGACGATGGCGATGCAGCTGCACAGGAATGCGGGCAGCAGCTCGTAGATGCCGAACACGCCGCCGATCGGCTTGATCAGGTTGTGCCAGATGAGAACCATCGCAGCACCCGTGACCATACCGGCAATCGCGCCCGCCTTGTTCGTGCGACGCCAGTAGAGGCTGAACAAGGTCAGCGGACCGAAGCTCGCACCGAGGCCAGCCCATGCATACGACACGACGTTGAAAATGACCGAGTTCTCATCCCACGCAATGAAGCAACCGAAGATCAGCACGGCAGCCAGCGTGATGCGCGACACGATGAGCACCTGGTTGTCAGTCGCATTCTTCTTGAACACACCGCGGAAGATGTTCTCGGCAACCGACGAGCCGGTGATCAGCAGATAAGACGATGCGGACGACATCGACGCAGCGAGAATACCGGAGACGACAAGGCCGCAGAAGAACGCCGGAAGCATCATCTTGGAGAGCACGATGAAGATGCTTTCGGCTGCCGATTGCGTCAGCAGCTCAGCCGGAATGATTGCACGACCGATCATGCCAATCATGACAGCACAGAACATCGAGATGATGACCCATACAATGGCGATGCGACGAGACGTCTTGACTTCCTCTTCGCTGCGAATGCCGAGGAAGCGCACGAGCACCTGCGGCATACCGAAGTAGCCAAGGCCCCAGGACATCGTCGAGATGATGGTGAGCAGACCGTATTCGGCCGGCACGCCGAAGAGCGGCTGGCCGTTTTGGACGATTTGCATGCCGTCCTCGCCGAGCTCGGGTGTGGCCATGGTGGTCATTGACAGGTAACCGGGGATGTCGGAGAGGAACGCCACAGTGTTGTCGACGCCGCCCGCCATGGTGATGGAGCCGATGACAACGACAGCCAGCGCGAAGAACATCAGGCAGCCCTGCACGAAGTCGGTCGCGACGACCGAGAGGTAGCCGCCGACCATCGTGTACAGGAACACGATGAGAGCGCCGAAGACCATCATGACCGAGTAATCCCAACCGAACAAGCTGTTGAACAGCTTGCCGCAGGTTACGAAGCAGCTGCCGCAGTAGACGCAGAAGAAAATCAAGATGATGACAGCGGCAACTGTTGCGATGATGTTCTTGTTGTCGTGGAAGCGGTTCGAATAGAAACCTGGCAGCGTGATGGAGTCATTGGCGACTACCGAGTACTTGCGCAGGCGCTTCGCAACAAGCAGCCAGTTCAAGTAGGTGCCGATCGCCAAGCCGATGGCCGTCCAACCTACGTCGGACGCACCACAGAAGTACGCCAGGCCCGGCATGCCCATCAGCAGATAGCCAGACATGTCCGACGCCTCGGCCGAGAGCGCCGTGAACCACGGACCGACCTTTCGACCACCCAGGAAGTATTCGGATGCTGACGAATTCGACCGTTTCGCATAGACAAAGCCAATCGTGAGCACCACGACGAAGTAGATGAGGATTGCGAGAACTACAAACGCATCCCCTGCTTGAAGTTGAAACATGACTAATCTTCCTCCTCTTTAACGTAACTAAGCATTATAGCTTTAGCACGCTAGAGCGTGGAAACTTTTTTCGTTGTTTCATGAAGCAGGCTTGTTGCGGCTTTTAGCTCGATTCGCGAGGCGATACGCCGAGCAGCATCAAGCCCGTCGTGCCGATGGCTTCGAAATCTCCGATTTGAGACTCGTCGAAACCCGTTGCCACCTCGCGATGGAACAATGCGTACAGCGGTACCTCTTCGGCAATCAAGTCGAAACACGCGTTCCACGCGTTCTGGCGCTCGTCGCCCGATGACTCGCGGGCCTTTTGCAACAACTGCTGCAGCTCTTCGAACTTGCCATCTCCCGCTTTCGCCCAGCATGAGCGGCCCCTCGTCCACACGTTGTCGCCGTACCACCAGCTCATCAGCAAATCGGGGTCGGCGCCGAAACACGTCGGATCGCCAGGCGTCAGCACGACATCGAACGGAAGAATGGCATCATCGTCTGACGGAGCCAACGCGCTCCAATCGATATTAGATTCGTCGTTCTTCATCGTGATGCCAACTTCATCCAAGTCGCTTTGGATGCTATCGGCAAGGTCTTTTACCCAATTGTTGTTGACGGTCATGGTGAACGAGAGCTCTTTGACTCCCGCCTCGGCGAGAAGCGCGCGGGCTTTGTCGGGGTTGTACGAGTAGACCGTCGACGCCTCATGATAGTTTGCAAACGTCTTTGGCAAGAAACTGGTAACCGGAGCTGCGTGGCCATCCATCATGTCGCCGATGAGCTTCTCGACGTTAATCGCGTAGAAGAACGCTTGGCGCACACGCGGATCATTAAATGGCTTCTTCTGGCAGTTGAACATCAGGAACGGCTGACCGAACCCCTGGATGTACTCAACCGTCTCAGAGTTGTTCTTCACGTCGTCCACGCGCGAGAACGGGGTGTTTTCGCATACAGCCACTGACTTGTCAATCAGCAGGTCGCAACGCTCATTGGCATCGGACGACACCGTCCACACCATGCGGTCAAATTGCGCCGGGACGCTCCCGTTATAGTGCGAGTTCGGAACGAACGAGATCTCTTTGGCGAAATCACCTTCGAAGGGCTCGTACTGCCAAGGCCCCGAACCACGTGGAGCTGTGCTCAGCTCTTCATCGGTCATCGAAGCCGGAAACACTTTCACGAGCGAGAGACGGCGCTCGAACAAGTCGCCTACTGGATAGTAGAGCGTGAACACAACGGTCATCTCGTCTTTTGCAATGACAGAGGCAATGAAAGAGAGCATCGAAGCGTACGTTGCGCTTTCGAGATCCCTGTTGAACGCGTTTACCACATCCGCGGCTGTGACAGAAGAGCCATCGGAAAACTTCGCCCCTTCGCGCAGCGTCACCTCGAATTCAAGGTCGGATAACTGGACAGGCTCCCCCGCTGCCAAAGCGTTGTGCGCACTGTATGTCACGTAGTCGAGCTCATAAAGCGCTTCGAATACATGCCAACCCGCCGAAACCCAGAGGGCACGTGTGTTGCCCACCGGGCTTACCTCGGTAACGGGTGCCGGATAGTCGAGTGCGGCACGTAATTCGGTTGGTTTTGCTGACTCAGCCGAAGACGATTCCACAGATTCGCTGGACCCAGATTCGGAATTGGATGTAGCGGAAGCACCACCGTTCGCACAACCCGCCGCACCTACGACGGCCCCCATAGCCAGCGCGCTTGCAGCCACAAAAGAACGTCTTGTGAAGCCCGTGTGCGCTTCAAATTCCGTCATTCCAACCCCTAACTGGCTATCGCCGGTAACCGATGTGCTTTGCTGTACCCCATTATCCGATATAATTCGCGCGGATAAAAATTCCGACAAAAACAGCGCGCCAGACCTTGAGCTGTGCGCAAATTCGAGAGCTGCAACATGACACCGAAGCAACCGGCGCCTCCCGCATCGAGCGACGCAGTGCGCAAATCGATGCAAGGCAACAAACGCCGTGACACCAAGCCCGAGATGATTGTGCGCAAGATGCTGCGCGAACTGGGGTTCCCCGGCTATCGGCTCGATTGGAAGAAAGCACACGGACACCCCGACATCGCCTACCCCGGGCGCAAGATCGCCATTTACGTCATGGGCTGTTTCTGGCATCGCCATGAGGGATGCAAGTACGCGAGCACACCAAAGACGCATGCGGATTATTGGGAAGCGAAATTCGCCCGCAATGTCGAGCGCGACGCCGAAGTGCGTGCAGCCATGGAGGATGACGGCTGGCAAGTTGTCGAGATCTGGGAATGCGAGCTCAAAAAGGACCGCATCGACGAAACCCGCGAACGGCTGCGCTCTGAGATTGAATATGCGTTCATCGAGATGTAGAAACGAGAAAAGGAAGAGCCCCGTTTGGGGCTCTTCCTCAACATGCTGTTGCTCGTGCTTTTACGCGTCGGCGTAGAGGTCCTTGAGCTTGACGAGGTGGTTGTAACGCTCGATTGCCGCGGCCTCGTTCTTGGCGAAGAGCTCTTTCGCGCGATCGGGGAACTCGCGGGTCAGGCGGTTGTAACGAGCCTCGTTCATCAGGAACTCCTGGTAACCGCCCTTCGGCTCCTTGGAGTCGAGCGTGAACTTCTTGCCCGGCTCGGCAGCGGGGTTGTAGCGGTAGAGGTTCCAGTAACCGCAATCAACAGCCTTCTTCATCTCGGCTTGAGCGTTGACCATGCCGCCCTTGATGGCATGCATCTCGCAGGGGCTGTAACCGATGATCAGCGACGGGCCCGGATACGCCTCGGCCTCGGTGATGGCCTTGATGGTCTGGTTCGGGTTGGCACCCATGGCGACCTGAGCGACGTAGACGTAGCCGTAGGCCATGGCGATCTCGGCGAGCGACTTCTTCTTGATCTCCTTGCCGGCAGCCGCGAACTGAGCAACCTGGCCGATGTTGGAGGCCTTCGAAGCCTGGCCACCGGTGTTGGAGTAGACCTCGGTATCGAACACGAAGACGTTAACATCCTCGCCGCTGGCGAGCACGTGGTCGAGTCCGCCGTAACCGATGTCGTAAGCCCAACCGTCGCCACCGAAGATCCAGACGGACTTCTTGGTGAGGTAGTCCTTGTTCGCAAGCACTGCAGAGCACAGCTCGTTGTCGGCATGCTTCTCGAGCTCGGCGATGAACGCCTCGGCAGCCGTCTTGCTGGCCTCGGCATCCTTGCGACCCTCAATCCAGTCGACCGCAGCAGCGGTCAGCTCATCGCTGATGCCAGCCGCAACGACCTCGAGCGTGTCGGTGAGCACCTTGCCGCGAACGGCTTCGTGACCCAGCAGCATACCCAGACCGTGCTCGGCGTTATCCTCGAACAGCGAGTTGTTCCATGCCGGGCCGTGACCGTCTTTGTTGACGGTATAGGGCGCTGTGGCTGCAGGGTTGCCCCAAATCGATGAGCAGCCGGTGGCGTTGGAGACGTACATGCGGTCGCCGAACAGCTGCGTAACCAGACGCGCATACGACGTCTCGGCGCAACCTGCGCAAGAGCCGGAGAACTCGAGCAGCGGCTGGTAGAACTGGCTGTCCTTGACCGTCGGACCTGCGAGCTCGGGCTTCGCGGCAACCTTCTCGACGCAGTAGTCGAAGACGGGTTGCTGGTCGAGCTGACCCTCGGCGGGAACCATCGTGAGCGCGCTCTTGGCGCACTGGCCGATGCACACGCCGCAGCCCATGCAGTCGAGCGGCGAGATGGCCATCGTGTACTTGAGGCCCTTCGCCTTGCCCTTGCCCTCGATGAGCTTGGCAGCTTCGGGAGCGGCAGCAGCCTCTTCCTCGGTCAGAGCGAACGGACGGATCGTCGCGTGCGGGCAGACGAACGCGCACTGGTTGCACTGGATGCACTCATCAGCATTCCACTCGGGAACGAGCACAGCCACGCCGCGCTTCTCGAATGCGGAGGCGCCAGGCTCCCACTGGCCGTCAACGTAATCGACGAATGCGGAAACGGGCAGACGGTCGCCGTCCATACGGCCGACAGGCTCCATGACGTTGGCAACCTGCTTGACGAGCAGTTCGTTGCCCTCGAGCGCACTGTCGGTCTGCTCATCGACGGCGTCGGCCCATGATGCGGGAACCTCGACCTTGGTGAACGCCGTAGCGCCGGCATCGATAGCCTTGTGGTTGGCATCAACGATGTCCTGACCCTTCTTCATGTAGGACTTCGTGGCGGCATCCTTCATGTAGCCGATGGCTTCTTCCTGCGGCAGAACGCCGGACAGCGTGAAGAACGCAGACTGCAGGATCGTGTTGGTGCGCTTGCCCATACCAACCTGAACGGCCAAGTCGATGGCGTTGATAAGGTAGAGCTGGATGTTGTTAGCAGCAATGTAGCGCTTGGCCTCGGCGTTCATGTGGTGCTCGAGCTCTTCGAGCGTCCACTGGCAGTTGATCATGAACGTGCCGCCAGGCTTGACGTCCTGCACCATGCGGAAGCCCTTGGTGACGTAGGACGGGTTGTGGCATGCGACGAAGTCGGCCTTGTTGACGTAGTACGGCGCACGGATGGGGCTGTCGCCGAAGCGCAGGTGACTGATGGTGACGCCGCCGGTCTTCTTCGAGTCGTACTGGAAGTAGGCCTGGACGTACTTGTCGGTGTGGTCGCCGATGATCTTGATCGAGTTCTTGTTCGCGCCGACCGTGCCGTCGCCGCCAAGACCCCAGAACTTGCACTCGATGGTACCTTCGGCTGCCGTGTTCGGGCAGTTCGGATCTTCGGGAAGCGACAGGTTGGTGACGTCGTCGACGATGCCGACGGTGAACTCGCGCTTGGGAGCGTCCTTCTTGAGCTCCTCGTAGATGGCGAAGGCGCTGGCCGGAGGCGTGTCCTTCGAGCCGAGGCCATAACGGCCACCGACAACGGTGAGGTCGCCGATCTTGCCTTCCTTCACGAGCGCGTTCACGACATCGAGGAACAGCGGCTCGCCCTCGGAGCCCGGCTCCTTCGTGCGGTCCATGACGGCGATCTTCTTGCAGGTTGCCGGCAGGGCCTCGACAAACTTCGAAGAAACGAACGGACGGTACAGGCGAACCTTCACGAGGCCGACCTTCTCGCCGTTAGCGTTCAGGTAGTCGATAACCTCTTCGATTACGTCGCAGAACGAGCCCATCGCCACAATGACGCGATCGGCGTCGGGCGCGCCGTAGTAGTTGAACAGCTTGTAGTCGGTGCCGAGCTTGGCGTTGACAGCATCCATGTACTCCTCGACGACGGCGGGCAGCGCATCGTAGTGGGCGTTGCAGGCCTCGCGGTGCTGGAAGAAGATGTCGCCGTTCTCGTGAGAGCCGCGGGTAGCAGGACGCTCGGGGTTCAGA
>JAZLCO010000068.1:0-4840 GCA_045614225.1 Eggerthellaceae bacterium
GACGGACGAGGACGTGTTCTGGTACCTCGACGCCGTCGAGGAGGCGCTCTGCTTCGGCTGGGTGGACAGCATCCACAAGGAGATCGGTGGCGTGCGCTTGCAGCGCTTTACGCCCCGCAAGCCCAGAAGCGCCTGGACCGAGCTCAACAAGGAGCGCGTGCGCAGGCTCGAGAAGCTCGGGCTCATGACCGACGCGGGCCGTGCCGTCCTGCCTCCCATGGGGCCGAGGAGCTTCCGCGTTGACCCCGACGTGCAGGCCGCGCTCAAGGCCGCGCGGTGCTGGACGAAGTTCAGGCAGTTCCCTCCCCTGTACCAGCGCGTCCGCGCGTACAACGTGGCCTTCTACAAGGGACGCGACCCCGAGACGTACGAGAAGGCGCTCGCGAGCCTCATCGCGCGCACCAAGCGCGGCGAGATGTACGGCGAGTGGAACGACTACGGCCGGCTGCTGGACTACTGAGCTCCCCCTGTTTAGGCTCGGAGTGCTCACCTCTCTGTCGCTGCTTTCAAACACCTGTTATTACCAAAATCGAATAATTTGATATCAAATGCAAAGAACGTGACACTTTCGTTTTCAGTGTCGCAATGGCAATCCAAAAAACGCGCAATACTAAAACCAAGCTGGGGGTGCACCCTTCCGACCGGTTGAATGCATGCGACCGGTCAACGTCGACCGATAATCGAGAGGAGACACTATGCCCCCGAAATCTGTATTGCTCAAAATCGCCCTTTTCGCCGGATTGGGTACCGGCATCGTTTGCCTCGTTGATGGCTTGATTTGGGACTTTGTGCCATTCAACAAGTACCAAGGCATGTTCTGGCTCACGTTCATGCCGCTCATCCTGTTCTTCATGAAAGAGCAGCAAGACCGCAAGTATCTGGCTAACATGTGGCTGTCATTTGTATGCGGGTTGATTTGGGGCCTCATCGCCATCGGAGCAATCATGCTCATCATGCCGACTGGCGGCCCCGTCGTTCTCGACATTGTCATCGACTTCCTCATTTGCGCGCTTATCGTATTTGTGCACAAGGGCCTGCTCGATCAGACCCCCTTCAACGCCGTTGCATGCGTATTCCTCGGTTTCGCCGAAACGCTCGGTTGCATGCAGACGTCATTCCCCATTGCGGGACAACTCGTGCCGCCCATGACGCTTAACGGCATCGACCTGGTCATCATCTTCACGTGGGGCTTGCTCGTGACGTTCTGCCTGTCATTCGTTTGCGATAAGCTCATCGGCAAGTTCGTGCTAAGCAAACTTCCTGCTCCTGCCGACAACAATCAGGAGATGATCGAGCAGCAGTAAAATTCAAGTTAAAGGAAACTGAGGATACCAAGCGAAAGGAAGAAACCATGCCATTCGGACGCGAACAGTTCATCGTCGAGAAGGAGATGAACGGCGAGGTCATCGAAAAGATTTACGCCAAAGAACTCATACCGACGCCCATCGAGGAATTCGAGAAACTCTCCGACGAAGAGAAGATGCTCCACAAGCCCTATGCGTTCAACCAGCGTACATACGAAGTCATGCCCGGCATCATCTGCGAGCAAGACGTGGCGGTCGAGATGCGCGACGGTGCCAAGCTTTATTGCGACATCTTCCGCCCCGCCGACGACACCGTGAAGGTGCCCGCCATCCTCGCGTGGTCAAACTACGGCAAGCGCCCCAACGAGTTCCGCCCCGACGAGCTGAAGGCTTATACGCCGGGCGTGCCCGCGGGGTCGATTTCCAATTCCGCCAAATTCGAGGCGGCCGATCCCGAGTACTGGGTTCCCAACGGCTACGCCGTCATCAACGTCGACATCCGCGGCATCGGCTACTCCGATGGCTACCACGACCAGTTCGGCGAGCAGGACGGTCAGGACGGCTACGACTTCATCGAGTGGACAGCCGCTCAGCCGTGGTGCAACGGCAAGGTGACCATGGCCGGCTCGTCGGCGCTCGCCATCAGCCAGTGGCACATCGCTGCCCAGCAGCCGCCGCACCTGGCTTGCATCGCGCCGTGGGAGGGCATGTCCGACATGTACCGCGAGTCACTCTACGAAGGCGGTATCCCCTGCATCCAGTTCACGAACTTTGCCACCGCCGGCGCCTGCGGCCTGAACGGAATTGACGACCAGGGCGCCATGGCCGAGAAATATCCGCTGATGAACGGATACTGGGAGGATAAGATTCCCGATTTCTCGAAGATCACCGTACCAGCTTACGTAACAGCCGGCTGGAATCATTTCCACCTGCGCGGCTCCGTGAACGGTTGGCGTAAGATTTCGTCGCCGCAGAAGTGGCTGCGCGCCCACCGAGAGTTCGAGTGGCCGGATTTCTATTCCGCCAAATACCTGGCCGAGCTGAAGCTGTTCTTCGACCGTTACTGCAAGGACATCCGCAACGGTTGGGAATCCACGCCGCGCGTGCGCATCGAGGTGCAGGATCGTTTCGATGACAGCCTGTGCGTCGACCGGCCCGAGAAGGAGTTTCCGCTGGCTCGCACCCAGTACAAGAAGCTGTATTTGGATGCTGCCGATGCTTCGATGGGTCACGAGAACCCGGCTGCCGAAGCCGAAGTTCGCTACGACGCTAACGAGGGCGAGATCGTATTCGACCACACGTTCGAGCGCGACACCGAGCTCACCGGCTACATGAAGCTGCATGCCTGGGTCGAGGCCGTCGGCCACGACGACATGGACCTTTTCGTCACCGTGAAGAAGCTCTCGCGCAACGGCATCGAGCAGCCCATCACCATCTTCGACGGCACGGCTCCGCACCCGGGTGCCTGGGGCAAGATGCGCGTGTCGCACCGTGAGCTCGACCCCGAGCTTTCGAGCGATTTCCAGCCCGTGCAGGCACATCGCCGCGAGCTGAAGCTGTCGGCGGGTGAGATCGTGCCGATCGACGTCGAGATTAACCCCTTCAGCCGCATCTGGCACGCCGGCGAAACCATCCGCGTGCATGTTGCTGGGCGCTACATCCGCGAGCCGCATTGGATCGAGCCGCTGATCTGGGAGACCGACAACAAGGGCGAGCACGTGTTCCACACTGGTGGTCAGTACGAATCTTACCTGCAGATTCCGGTTATCCCGCCGAAATACGACGACGACACGGTGTTCGTTGTGGACGAGACCGTGCATCCGACCCATCCAATCTTCTAAGCCAGCTGCAAGGTTTTTCAATTCCATCTGAGCAGGGCCCGTTGATTCGAGCCCTGCTTCAAGACCGAGGGAGCGCCCATGGAATACGTAGACGCCTTCAACGAGCAGGAACGGCTGATTATCGGAGGGTTCATCGACCTTATGGCCGAAACGCCCTACGAGAAGATCACGGTGAAGGAAATCGCCGCCCGTTGCTCAATAGCACGCACCGCGTTCTACCGCACGTTCCAAGACACTTATGACTTGCTGGAGCGTATTGAGCGCTATCTACTCGGCGAGCTTGTGCTCTACCAACCTCACATGTCAACCGACAACGCACTTGCAAGCAATGCTCCCACAGGTGACCCTTATGGCGGGATCAGGCATTGGTTCGAGACGGGCACGCGCTTGAGGTTTTTGCTGAAGGGCATCATGGGCGAGAACGGAGACCTGTACTTCAAAGAGCGACTGATAAAGCGCTTGAAAGACGAGCTGAACCAGATGATGGATGACGAGCTCGTTCCCAACGATGCACCACGCCCCTACTACGTCGCCGCCATCGCAGCAGCCTACATCGGTCTTTTGAATCACATCTCAGTTTCGGAAGACGACGTTCTCCCAACGGACGCAGTGGTCGAGATAGCCAACTCCATGCGCGTCGCGTATTTCAAGTCGGGAAGCAATCCCCCTCCCATTACCGACAAACGACTCTTCGGCCGCGAATAAACGTGTTGTTTCAGGGCCAGGCAATCCGATAACGCAAATCGTTTCGCAATTCGACTTTTAAGGCTGTTTAAAGGTTTCGGGCGTAACGTACTTTCAACGGGTGAAACAAGCCCGAAACGTCTCCTGAAAGCACAGACGTGTAGGCAACGGACATCGTGGTAGGGCACGATGCGCACGCTTGCCGGAAAGGAAGGTTCTATGGCTGACAGCATTTTCAACAAGGTAAAAGATGCTTTTGCCGCCGACACCACCGAGGAAGAAACGACGCCTCAAGACGAGCAGTTTTCGGGTGAGCTTCCCGAGGACGTGCCGCCCGAGGGCTTTGAGGGTCCTCGTGGGAATGGCGGCCCAGGAGGACCGGGTGGCCCAGGTGGCCCGGGCGGTCACGGCAGACACGGTGGCCCGGGCGGTCCGGGTGGCCATGGCAGGCATGGTGGTCCGGGTGGTCACGGCGGTCCTGGCGGGCACGGCGGGCAACCGCCCGAGGGCATGCCACCCAACGGGTTCGGCGGCGAGCAACCTCCCGAGGGTTTCCAACAGGATCAGTTCCCCGAGGGCATGCCGCCCGAGGGATTCCAAAACGACGGGCAAGATGGTCAACTGCCCGAGGGAACCCAGGAAAGCACCTCGTCGCTCACAGGCACCATCACGACGTAACATTTCGCCGATTCTGAGTTATTCGAAGCACAAACGAAGCGTAAACGCACCATGAACAAACCAGCAAACTCGGAGACGGGCTGGGCAATATGCTCGGCCCGTCTTTTTCATTTGCGACTTGCTGGAGCGTATCAGCGCTCGCTTCGCCTAGAGCCTCTTCTCGATTTCCCTCCACGAGTGGGTTGTGAGGCAGCTTCTGTCCAGACCCTCGCTCATGCTCTCCCAGAGCGCGCGGGGCATCGTGAGCGACAGGTAGTTCGCAATTGCCTTGCTCCTCTGCGAGATGTCGAACAGGCCCATCACGGCCATGGGGTCGTCAGAGTCGAGCTGCTC